>NZ_JBHYUU010000069.1:20392-37076 GCF_042749955.1 Kitasatospora sp. NPDC059462
TTGTGGGGGGGTTGGATCACCCCCCTTCGCGGGGCGTTTTCCCGGGGTTCTGCCCCGGGCGGGGGGGTCGCGCCCCTAGCCGGTGGCGGTGGTGCCGCTGCCGCTGGGGGGGGCCTGCACGCCCCGCGACCGGTACGACCCGGCGCGTGCGTCGGTGCGCACCTGGCTGTACCGGATCGCGGCCAATGCGTGCCTGAGCGCCCTGGAGGGGCGCCGACGGCGTCCGTTGTACCGGCTGCTGACCTTCCCCACCGTCCTCGGCACCGGCCGGCGGCTGTTCCCCGCCGAGGGTCCCCGGGCCGACCTGGAATGCGTGATGGCCGAACGGACCGGCCCCGCCGTCCTCACCCACGACCGCCGGGCCGCCTGACGACCCGTCCGCCGCCCACCCCGCCCGCCCGGCCGGCACCCCCGGCCGGGCGGGCGGACGCCGCGGGCTCAGCTGCCGCCCTTGCGCCACGGTCCGTCCTCCCACTGGTTGTCGAAGTCCCGCAGGCGCACCCGGTGCTCGTGGTCCGCGCCGACCATGGCGGTGTACGTCGGGCCCGAGGTCACGGTGAAGGCGTGGTGGGAGGCGCCGCCGCGGATCTGGACCGCGAACTCCCAGCCGTCGGACGCGTCGGCCTGCGCCCACACCGCGTGGCACGCCCTGGAGTAGCGCAGCCAGGCGCGGACGTGGTCGGCGGCCTTCGGGACCTCGCTGCCGGGGACCGTCCGCGCGTCCGCGGCGCAGCCCGCGGACTTCGGGCTCCCGCCGTCGCAGGCGTTGCCGTGACAGGCCACCGCGGCCTGCGCCGGGACCGGCGCCAGGGCTGCCGGCGCCAGCAGGGCGGCGGCCGCGAGAACCAGGGCTGAGCTGCGGGACACCCGCATCGGCACTCCTTCCGTCGGGGCTCCGGCGGAGCCCTCCTTCCTCCCAGGGGTACCGGCAGCCGGCCGACCCGCGCAGCGAAGAGCGCCTCATTCACCGGAAAGGGGACACCCCGCAGGCCGACGCCGGGGCGCCGCGGGCCTCACGGTCGGACTCTCGGGTCCTCCGGGGGCTCACCGGGCCGCGACGACCTTGAGGGCGGTCACGTCCGTCGTCCGCGCACTCCCGCGAAGCCGCGCGGGAGCCGGGCCTCCCTGACTGCCGGGCGGAAACGACCTGCTCGCAGTCCGGAGCGAAGGCCGTGATCCGCCGGCCGGCGGTTGGTGTCCGGGTTCGCAGGTCAGCAGGGGCGGTGCGGGATGCTGTTGAGCGGTCGGGCGGCCATGGCCGCAACGGCTGGGAGGTCACCGTGGCGGGCATCCTGTGCTCTCCTCGCCGTGGTCCATGGTGCAGGCCATGCGAATCGTGACTGACCGTCATCATCCGGCGGCCGGCGGATGTGATCGTCAGCGTCTCGGGCCGGCTGTGGCGTACAGGGCGCTGCCGGTCAGTAGGAGGGCTGCCGCGGCCCAGGTGGACGCCTCCGTGCCCGGGGGAGAGGTCATCCAGCCGACCGTTTTCCCCACGGCGTCGGGTGGCAGTGGTGGGACAAGGACGGTGAACGCGAGCCAGGCGGTCGGCAGCGTCCAGGCGAGGTGCGCCCCGCAGAGCACCGCTCCGAGCGCGGCCAGGCCGACCAGGCCCGCGCTGTCCCGGAGGACGACCTCGGTGGGGGCGAACCTCGGGCCCGCCGCCTGGACCGCCAGCAGCGCCGCACCGGCGAGCGCGCCGACCAGCAGCACGTGCGCCACCCGGCGGGGCGCCCACCGGATCGCGGCCGTCCGGTCCAGGGCGAGGTCCTGCCCGCCGAACCCGACGGAGCCGGCCGCCACGCCCGCGGCGAGCACGAAGAACGCGGTCGGGTCCATCGCCTCCGTCCCGCCCGTGCCGTCGCCCCGGGTGAAGGCCCACACCGCCAGGGCGACCAGCGTGACCGCGGCGGCCGAGGCGGGCACCTGCCGTGAACGCGCGTACAGCGTCAGCCACCTCATCGCTGCGCACCTCCCGCCGGCAGCTCGGGCAGCCGCGCCGTGCAGGAGAGGGCGGCGGTGCGCAGCTCGGCGATCCGTGCGCGCTGCTCGGCCGTGGCCAGCCCCTTGAGGTCCTGCCAGGCGGCATCGGCGGCGGCCCAGGTCCGGCGCGCGTACTCGTCGGCGGCCTTCTCCGCCATCGGCCGGAGGGTGGGGTCGTCGAGGGCCCAGCTCACGGCGATGCTCTGGAGGGCGATGTCGTTCTGTGTCCCGCCCTCCCGGGAGGTGCGGGCGTGGCAGCTCGGTGCCAGCCCCTGGGCGATCAGCGCGCGGGTCAGGTCGCTGCCGGTCGCGTCGATGAACAGCTGGTCGTCGAAGTCGACCGTCACGGTGTCGGCGGACAGCGTGCGGAGGTCGCCGAGCGCGCGCAGGGCGGTGTCCTCCCGCACCGAGGTCGGCGCCGCGTCGCCCAGGACGTCGTGGAGGACGCCCAGCGCCTCCCGGCCGCGCGGTGCGAGCTCGGCCAGGTGGGATTGGCTCGCCTGGGTCACGCAGACCGGGCCGTCGCAGACCAGGGCGGCGGCGGCCTTGTCGACGACGTAGGTGTCGCGCGGGGCGGTCGGCAGGATCAGCAGGGCCGCGGCCGCGCCGGCCAGGGCGGGAGCGAGCGCGAGCAGCCGGGCCCGGCGGGTGGTGGCCGCCAGCAGCGCCAGGCCGGTGGCGAGCAGGCCGACCAGCCAGAGCGTCTGGCCGAGGTGGACGGAGTCGGACAGGGTCAGCAGCATCCGCCGCGGCTCCGCGGTCACCGGGGACAACAGGCCGAGCCGGTTCGACGTCCTGCTCTCCGGCACCTCCCCTTCGATCCGCACCCGCAGCACGTTCGTCATCACGAGGCAGGCCACCACCAGGGCCGGCGGGGTGAGGACGGAGGGCAGCGTCCGGGCGACGCCCATGGCGAACACGGCGGCCGCGACGAGTCCCAGCACCGCCACCAGCGGGATCGGCAGCCAGCCGAGGCCCGTGTAGGTGGTCGGGCCGAGCGCCACCCGCACCCCGCCGGTGAGGACGAGGAGGCCGAAGCCCACCGCCAGGGCGAGCGCGAGCGCTCCCGCCGGCAGCGCCGCGCGGCGCCAGGACGGCAGCGGCGTGGTCGCCAGCAGTTCGGTCATCCGCGAGCGGGGTTCACGCAGCCCGTAGACCGCTCCGATGCCGACCACGAGCGGCAGCCAGAAGGCCAGCAGGGAACGGGTCCACATGGCCATGGTGGTCCATTGGGCCGTCCAGCCCGCGGTGCCCCGCCACCAGACTCCGTCGATCAGGAAGAAGACCGCCAGACTGCCGCCCAGGACGACGGCTCCGGCCCACGGGGCCGCCGAGCGCTTCAGCTCGGTGCGCAGCAGACGTCCGTTCACCAGGCGCCTCCCTGCCGGCCGGAGTCGCGGAGCAGCGCCGAGTAGCCGCGTTCCAGGGGGCTGTCGCCCGGGTGCTCGGGGCCGCCCGCGGCGGCGAGTTCGCCCGGGGTGCCCTGGAAGACGAGGCGGCCGTCGGCGAAGAGCAGCACGTCGGAGCAGGCGGCCGCGACGTCCTCGACCAGGTGGGTGGAGACGATCACGCAGGTGTCGCGGCCCAGTTCGTGGAGCAGTTCGCGAAAGCGCAGCCGCTGTGCCGGGTCGAGGCCGGCGGTCGGCTCGTCCAGCAGCAGCACCTCCGGGGAGTTGACGATGGCCTGGGCGATGCCGGCCCGGCGCACCATGCCGCCGGACAGGGTCTTCATCCGGTGGTCGGCGCGGTCCGCCAGGCCCACCCGTTCCACGGCGCGCTGGACGGCTTCGGGGATGTCCGCCTTGGGGACCTCCTTCAACCAGGCCATGTACTCGACGAACTCGCGCACCGTGAAGCGCTTGTAGTAGCCGAAGTCCTGCGGCAGGTAGCCGATGCGGCGGCGCAGGGCCCGGTGGTCGGCCGTCCTGCGCACGGAGGTGCCGAGGATCTCCAGTTCGCCCTCGGTGGGGCGCAGCACCGTGGCCAGTGTCCGGATCAGGGTGGTCTTCCCCGCCCCGTTGGGCCCCAGGAGGCCGTGGGCGCCGGTGCCCAGGGAGAGGCCGAGTCCGTCGACGGCCATCCTGCTCCGTCCGACGCGTACCTTGAGGCCGTCGGCCCTGATCTCCCAGGCGTACGTCCTGGGCGCGGTTTCGGCCGCGCTCGTCACGGGTGTCATGCGGTGGTGCCTTTCGGTGGTGGACATGGGTGTCACAGCGTCGAGTACGTGTTCCTGCGGGCGATCACGGCGCCGGCGCTGAGTGCGAGGAGCAGTCCCCACACCGGCAGCCGGTCCGGCTGCAGGGCCAGGCGGAGGACAGTGGGGCCGCGGCCGGTGACCAGCGCGGGTGCCACGACGACGAGGCCCCAGGCGACCGCCAGCCAGCCGGCGGCGCGGGTCACCCCGATCACGCTGCCCAGTGCCAGCGCGGTGGAGGTGAAGGCCAGCGAGGGCAGCAGCCACTGCGCGGCCGTCGTGGTCCCGGTCAGCCATCCCCCCAGCAGCAGCACGGGCAGGACCACCGTGAGGGCCGAGGTGGTGCGCCTGAGCAGCAGGGGCAGGCCGGCCCGGGCGGTCGAGGCGGTCAGTTCGTGGGCCGGGTCGAGGCCGCTCGACCACGACGCGGCGACGCCGCACAGCGGCAGGACCGGCGCCAGCAGCGACACCACCGAGGAGCCGCCGAGGAACTCCGGCGGCGCGGCCGCGTCCAGCAGCAGCGCCATCAGGGTGACGACGGCGGTCATCGCCAGCCACGGGGTCATGACCGGCGTCAGCCAGGACGACACCCAGCCCGGACGGTGCCACCGCGAGGGCCTCGTGACCGCCGCGTCCAACCGCGGTTCCAAACCGGCCCGGACGGAGTCGACGAGTGCGGCGATGCCCGGCGCCTCGGTGGCCACGGAGGCCGCCAGCAGGCTCCGGCACGGCGCGCACGTCTCCAGGTGGGCCTCCAGGGCCCAGACCGTGTCCGCCGCCATCGCCGTGTCACCGCGCGTGTAGTCGTCGATCAAGCGCCGGGACGCGTGTTCCCCGCTCATGCGCACCTCCCCATGACTCTCTCCCGGCCTCCGGCCGGGGGGACCCTCGTGCTTCGCCCGCTCATGCCAGCGCCTCCCGCATCGCGATCCGGGCCCGGCGGGCACGGGTCTTGACCGTGCCTTCGGGCAGTCTGAGCAGGACGGCGGTCTCCCGGACGGAGAGCCCGTCGAGCACGGTGGCCTGGAGGACCTCTCGGAGTTCCGGCGCCAGCCGTCGCAGGGCGTCGCCGACGTCGCCGCCGACGGTCCCGGCGAGCGCCTCCTCCTCCGCCGCGGGAACCACGGCCCGCTCGGCGGCGGCGACCGGCGGTTCGGCGTGGTGGGCGCGGCGCCGGAACGCGTCGACGAGGCGCCGCGCCGCGATGGTCCACAGCCATCCGGCGGCCGTCCCGCCGGCCGCGCTCCCGGCGAACGCGCCGGCCGCGCGCCATACCGCCAGATAGGTCTCCTGCATGACTTCGGCGACGATCTGCTCGTCCGCGCAACGGCGGCGCAGCCGCACCGCCAGCCACGGCGACGTGCGCCGGTACAGCTCGTCGAACGCCGCGCGGTTCCCCTTGGCCACCAGCCGGAGGAGTCGCTCCTCGTCCACGTCGTCCAGTGCTCTCCTGCGTGATCTCACACCAGCCAGACGCCCGCAGGGGCGTCCGGGTTCTGCGCCCGGCGTGACCTGCATCACAGTCGGGCGGGTCTCGTCGGCGGTGGCTGTTCGCCGGATGCCGGGCCGGTCGGCCTCTGGCGGTGCGGAGTCTCCGGACGATCCTCAGGGGCGCCGGTGTCGCGCCCGGCGCCGGCCGCACCGAGGCGCTGCGCCGGTCCGGGCGGGCCACTGCGCGGTCCAGGCCCCGGACCGCTCCCGGCCGGTCCTGCCGATGGTGCCCGGGGTGCCCGGGGTGCCCGGACGCCGCAGCCGCGACGACGTCCGCGCGGGCACCGCCACCGGCAGCCTCGTCGGCTCCCTCCACCGCCGCCACCGCGCCGTGGAGTTCGGAAGGCTCCCGGCCGGGCTCGACCAGGACGTGCCCGCCGGCCTCGAAGTCACCGGTCGGCCGGTGCCACGAAGCCCGACTCGTAGGCGAGGACGACCGCCTGGGTGCGGTCGCGTGCGCCGAGCTTCGCCAGCATGCTGCTGACGTGCGTCTTCACCGTCTGCACGCCGAGGTACAGCTGTTCGGCGATCTCCCCGTTGGTCAGTCCGCGTGCGACCAGCCGCAGCACCTCGGCCTCGCGCCCGGTCAGAGCGGCCCGTACCATCGCCGCGCGCGCCGCCTCGTTGCCCCGGCCGGCCGCGAGCCGGCGGATCTGGGCGGGGAAGAGCAGCGACTCGCCGGCCGCCACCAGCCGTACGGCCTGGGCGATCTCGGCGGGCCTGGTGCGCTTGAGCAGGAAGCCGTCGGCGCCGGCCCGCAGGGCCTGGTAGACGTAGTCGTCGATCTCGAAGGTGGTGACGACCACGATCTTCGGCGTGTGGCCGCCGGGCACGGCCCCGTCGCGGACCAGTTCACGGGTCGCGGCGAGGCCGTCCGTTCCGGGCATCCGCACGTCCATCAGCACCACGTGCGGACGCAGCCGGCGGGCCAGGTCGACCGCCTGCGCGCCGTCGGACGCCTCGCCGACCACCCGCAGGTCGCCCTGCGCCTCCAGCACCGCCCGCAGGCCGGCCCGGACCAGTTCCTCGTCGTCCGCCAGCAGAATGTCGATCATCACGCGCCCAAGCGTAGGGGGACCCGGACGGCCAGCACCCACTCGCCGGACTCGACGCCCGCCGAGGCCTCGCCGCCGAGCAGCACGGCCCGCTCGCGGATGCCGCGAAGTCCCTTGCCGCCGCGGCGCGGTGGGCCGCCGGAGCGGCCCGGTGCACCGGCGTGCGCGGGCAGGGCGTTGGCGCAGCGCAGCTCCAGCCGGCCGTCGCGGACGGCGATCCGGACGCTGATCGGCTCGCCGGGGGCGTACTTGAGGGCGTTGGTGACGCCCTCCTGGACGATCCGGTAGCCCTCGCGGGAGAGCACGCCGGGCAGCGGTCCGGGCGGGACGTCGACCCGGGCCTCGACGGGGCTGCCGGCCGCCCGGGCGGTCTCGAAGAGGGCGGGGAGGCGGTCGATGCCCGGCCGTTCGCGGACGTCCTCGGTGCCCGCGTCGCCGGTGCCGCCCACGCCGCCCAAGCCGCCGGTGCCGCCGGTGCCGCCGGTGTCCCGGAGCAGGGCGAGAGTGCGTTCGAGGTCGTCCATGGCCCGGCGGCCGGTCTCCTCGATGACGTCGAGCGCCTTGGCCGTGAACGCCTGGTCGCCGACTGCGCGTGCGGCGCCCGCCTGAAGGACCGTCACCGTCAGCGCGTGGCCGATGGAGTCGTGGAGCTCGCGCGCCAGCAGGTTGCGCTCCAGCAGCCGTTCGGCGCGCAGCTCGGCCGCGGCCAGCCGCTCCGCCGGGGAGGGCCCCAGCAGCCGGACGGCCATGGCCAGTTGGAGCCGACCGGCCCAGACGACCAGCCAGCCGAGACCGAACAGGGCCAGCGGTGCCAGCAGCGGCGCCCAGCGCGGGGCGTCCCCGCCCGGCATCCGGAGGCCGAACACCACCGGCTCCGGCCGCACCAGCAGGTCGAAGGCGGTGGCGGGTCCGAGCACCGAGGCCGCGCCCACGGCCCCGCCGAGGACCAGCCGGCCGAGCAGCCAGAGCGCCGTGCGCCACCGGTCGGCCCAACTGCGCGAGGGTTCGGCGACGATGTCCTGCTCGCGCTCGGGGACGAGCAGCAGCCGTGCCTGCACGCCCTCCGCCCGGCGCATCGCGGGCACCGTCGCGGACAGCACCACCAGCGCGACGTCCACCGGCACGGCCCGTACCAGCACCTCGCCGAAGCCGCGTCCCGCGATGCCCGGATAGATCATCAGCATGACGCCGGCGAAGATCCAGCCGATCAGCAGATGCAGCCACCGCGCGTAGGTGACGGGACTCAGCAGGGGCGCGACGATGCGGGACACGGCGCCATCCTGCCAGGCCGGCGACGTGCGCGGCCTCCCTCCCGAGAGGGAGGCCGGTCCCCTCCCCGGCGGGATCCGCCGGGGCGCCCGGACGCGGTCCCATGGAGCCACCGAAGGACAACGGCGCGGCTCGCACGACGCGGCAGAACGGAGGACGGTCATGATCACCGTGGAGGGACTCACCAAGGAGTACGGCGGGACACGGGTGGTGGACGGCCTCGGCTTCGAGGTCCGCCCCGGGGTGGTGACCGGCTTCCTCGGGCCCAACGGCGCCGGCAAGAGCACGACGATGCGGCTGATCCTCGGCCTGGAGCGCCCGAGCGCCGGCCGGGCCCTGATCGACGGCCGCCCGTACGCCGAACTGGACGCCCCGCTGCGGCGGGTGGGCGCCCTGCTCGACCCGCACGCCCTGCACGGCGGCCGCACGGCGCGCGGACACCTGCGCTGGCTGGCCGCGAGCAACGGCCTGCCGCGGCGCCGGGTCGAGGAGGTGCTCGACCAGGTCGGGCTGTCCGACGCGGCCGACCGGCGGATCCGCGGCTTCTCCCTCGGCATGCGCCAGCGCCTGGGCGTGGCCGCCGCGTTGATCGGCGACCCGCCGGTGCTGATGCTCGACGAGCCGGTGAACGGCCTGGACCCGGAGGGCATCCGCTGGATCCGCGCCCTGCTGCGCGGCCTGGCCGCCGAGGGGCGCGCGGTGCTGGCCTCCTCGCACCTGATGTCGGAGATGGCGCTGACCGCCGACCACCTGGTGGTGATCGGCCGGGGCCGGCTGCTGGCGGACGCGGCGACCACGGACTTCATCGACCGCCACGGCCGGACCAGGATCCGGGTGCGGGCCGTCGACCCGGACGCGCTGGCGTCGCTGATCGGCCGCTCGGGCCTGGACGCCCGGCGTGCGGACGGCGGCGCCTGGGAGGTCACCGGCGCAGCGCCCGAGGAGGTCGCCGCGCTGGCGGCCGCCGAGGGGGTGGTGCTGTACGAGATCGCCGTGCAGCAGGACTCCCTGGAGGAGGCCTTCCTGCGGATGACCGCCGACAGCGTCGAGTACCGGGCGGTGGCCGCATGAGCACCGCGACCTCCTTCACGGCCGGCCCGGCCGCCCGGGCCGCGCTGCGCGCCGAGCGGATCAAGTTCACCACCCTGCGCTCCCTGTGGATCACCCCGCTCGTCGCCGTCCTGCTCACCGTCGGCTTCGGCACCGCCGTGGCCGCTGCCGTCGGCGGCCGGGACGACAGCTTCGCCGAGGACCCGGGCCTCGGCATCCACTACGGCCTCAACTTCGGCCAGGCGGCGCTGGTCTGCTTCGCCGTCCTGCTGTTCGGGCAGGAGTTCGGCACCCGCATGATCGGCGTCTCCCTGGCCGCCGTCCCGCACCGCGGCCGCCTCTACAGCGCGAAGCTCGCCCTCGGCGCGGCCGTTGCCCTCGGCGTCGGCGTGCTCGGGACCGCCGGCTCGTTCCTCGGCTACGGCGCGTTCGTGCCGGAGACCTGGGACGGCCCCGCCCTGGTGCGCAGCGCCACCGCCGGGGTGCTCTACCCGGTGCTGCTGGTGGTGTTCTGCCTGGGGCTGACCGCGGTGCTGCGCAGCCTCACCGCGGCCATGGGCCTGCTGCTGCCGGGCGTCTTCCTGCTCTCCCCGCTGCTGTCCGGCGTCCCGGGCGTACGCAGTGCCGCGCAGTTCCTCCCGGACCGCGCGGGCCAGTACGCGCTGCGCTACGCCGACGACCCGCAGGTCGCGTACGGGCACTGGACCGGCCTGCTGATCATGGCCCTGTGGGCCGGCGCCGCCGCGTACGCCGGACTGTGCGGACTGCGCCGCCAGGGGAACTGACGGGGCGCCGGGCCTGGTGGGACCGTGCCCCCGCCGCCTCGGGCAACCCGTGGGCCGTGCCCGGCGGCGGGGGCGTGTCGGCGAGCGGATTCACGCCGGGGCGTGCAGGCAGTGGTCGAGGAGGGTATGCATGCGGTGGGCGGGGAGGGACGGGTTGGCGGCGGCGCCCTCCGCGGTGCGGGGGGTGGTGAGGAGGTCCTCCAGGGCCCGAGGGGTCAGGCTCGGGTTGGCGGCGGCTGCCCGGCACACGGTGTCGTCGGGATCGTCCACCGGGGGGTCGGGGAGGGCGGGATCGGCGGCGGCCAGGGCGCGCACCTCGGGGTCCGGGTGGGCGATGAGGTGGGTGAGGCCGGTGCGCGGGAACGCGGGCAGGGTCAGCAGGTGCGGGCGGTGGACCGGGCGGGTGACGAAGACGTCCAGGAGGAGACCGGGCGGAGCCAGGGGGTGGTGGCAGGCCAGCCGGATCCGCACCTCCTCGTCGGCGTCCTGCGCGAGTGCTCCGGCGAGGTCCGCGGGCAGGAGCGGCCGGCTCGCCGCCACCCGGCGGAGCTCCGGTTCCCCGGACGCGGCGCAGGCGGCGAACCAGTCCGGGGACGGCTCGGCGGACGGCTTGGAGGAGGACTCGGTGGACGGCTCGGTGATCGGGCAGATGCAGTCCGGACCATGTCCGACGACCTGGCCGACGACCCGCCCGATCGCCCCGTACTCGGCCCAGGTGCGGGAGAAGGGCTGGAGGCGTGCGCGCAGCCGTACGGTCTCGTCCGGATCCTGCCTCAGCTCCGCCGCCAGCTCGGGTCCCAGGTCGGGCCGGACGGCGGTCAGTGCGCGGACGGTCGCCTCGGGGTGGCGGGCGAGCCGGGCCACGGTGTCGGCCGGGATGTGGGGGTTCCGGGCCAGGGCGCGCACCGTGCCGTCCGCGAAGCACTGCTCGACGAGCGCGGGGGACAGGGCGCAGGTGCCGAACACGAATTCCCTGTGACGCGCGCCGACGGACGGCAGCTCGGCCTCCACCCGCTCCGGGTCCAGCACCCAGCTCCGGTCCCGCGCGGCCTGCCGCACGGCGGGGTCGGGGTCGTCGAGCAGGGCCTCGCGCTGCGCGGGGGTGAGCGACTGCCACGTCAGGGTGGCCCGGATCCGGAGCGCGGGGTGCTCGCGATCGGCCAGGGAGCGGTGGAAGGCCGGCGGGATCTGCCGGGAGGAGACGAGCTCCTCGATGATCTCGTTCGCGGTGAGCCTGCCGTCCGCACCCCCGTCCTCGGCGGTCAGGAGGGTGACGAGGACGTCGTCCGGAAGCGGCCGGACCGACCGGGGCCAGGAGCGGGGGCCACCGGCGAGCCAGGCGCGGACGATCCCCGACGGGTCCGTCGCCAAGGGCGCGAGCCGGGCCGGGTCGACGTGCCGGTTGCGGGCGAGTGCGCGGCGGATCCCCGGGTCCGGATGGCGCAGCGCCGCGTCGACGACGGCGTCGGGGAGGTCACGGCCCTCGCACATCAGCGGGCCGGCCGCACCGGCCGCCCGGTCCATCAGGCGGACCAGGACGTCGGAGGGCGCCACGGGGTTGAGGGCGAGGCCGCGCAGCCACGGTTCACGCAGGGAGTCGGACACCGCGCCATCCTGTCACCCGGTGGCGGCGGCCGGCCGGGCGGGTGACGGGTGCTCAGCGTCGGGTCTCGTACCTGCTCAGGACCACGCCGCAGGGGAGCGTCCGGGTCTCCACCAGGTTCAGGTCCACCCAGTTGTCCAGCGCGGTGAAGAACGGCGTGCCGCCGCCCACCAGGACCGGCGCGGTGGCCAGCACGTACTCGTCGATCAGTCCGGCCCGCATGGCCGCCCCGGCGAGCGTCGCGCCGCCGATGTCCATCGGGCCGCCGTCCTCGGCCTTGAGCCGGGTGATCTCGGCGACCGCGTCGCGGGGGACCAGGCGGGTGTTCCAGTCGACCTCGTCGACCGTCGAGGAGAACACCACCTTGGCCATGTCCCGCCAGCGGTGCGCGAACTCGGTCTCCGCCGGGGTGACCCCGGGCTGCTGATCGGCGGTCGGCCAGTAGGAGCTCATCGTCCGCCACAGCCTGCCCCCGTACAGCGACAGCTCGGTCGCCCGCAACCGGTCGGACCAGAAGCCGAACAGCTCGTCGCTCGGCGTGCTCCAGCCGATGTCGTCGCCGGGTGCGGCGATGTAGCCGTCCACGGACACGTTCATGCCGTAGATGAGTCTCCGCATGGCACCGGCCCTCCGTGAGTCGGTCCCAGCGTAGCGACGGGCGTGGTGCGGGGGACTCATCGGCGCGCGGCAGGGATCCGGCGGCCCTCCCGGGGTCAGTCCTCGGCCGCGCCGCGCTCCTCGGACCGCTGCCGGGCACGGCTGAAGGCGCCGGTGCCGACCCGGGCGGCGAGGGTGTCGTCGGGGCCGGAGAGCAGGGAGCCGTAGCCGGTGGCGGCCCAGAGGCTGCGGTCGGCGGGCACCTCGAAGTAGGGGACGGTGCGGCCCCGGTCGCGGACGGCGAGCACCCGGGGCGCGCGGCGGGCGCGCAGGGCCCGGGCGCAGTCCTCGCAGACGGCGATGTCGACGCGTTCCCGGCGGCCGACCGGGCGCCAGGTGGTGCGGCGGACGGCGGCGCCGTGCCGGGGGTCGAAGAAGCACAGCGGGAGCCGCGGTCCGGCCGCGAGCGCGGCGCGTCCCTCGGCGGCCAGGGCGAGCACGCCCACCAGGTCGGGGACGCCGCGGGCGGCGTCCAGCACCCGGCCGGCCGCGTCGTAGGCGTCCAGGGCGCGGGCCAGGCCGGGGGTGGTGGTCCCGTCGGCGCCGTCGACGGCCTCGCCGAGGGCGAGCAGTTCGGCGGCGGCCTGCCGGCGCAGCCCGGCCTCGTCGGCGGCCTGCCCGGTGGCGAAGACGGTGTCGGGGAAGGCGGGGGCGGTGGGCCGGGAGGAGCGGCGGCGCCGTATCAGGAGGGCGGCGGCGAGGACGGCGAGGACCAGCGCGGCGTCGACCACGAGCAGGGTTCCGCTGCCGTCGGAGGAGGAGCGGGCCGCCTCGTCCTTCACCCGGGGCACCGTGGGGCGGGCCGAGTACTCGCGGTCGGCCCGGGCGGCCTCGGCCTGGTAGACCTCGGTGGCCCGGCCGGTCGCGATCAGGTCGACGGCCCGGCCGACGCGGGCGGCCAGTCCGGCGTCCTTGAGCTCCTTCAGCATGCCCACGGCCATCGCCGCGTCGCGGGCCCGGTGGGTGTCGTCGGGCCACTCGGTGCCCTTGAGCCGGCTCCCGTACTCGTCGTTGGTGAGCAGGATCAACTGCGGCAGGCCGAGGCGTTCCCGGACCACCGCGGCCAGGGACTCGGCGCTGCCGCCGAACGCGTCGCCCTTCTTCAGTGGCACCAGGACCACCTTGATCGGCAGGCCGGACACGGCGATCCGGTCGGCGAGCTCCCGCTGCTGGGCGGCGGTGACGGCGGCGGCGAAGGACGGGTCGACGTGGACCGGGGCGGTGGCCAGCGCCTCGACGATCGTCGCGGCGCCCGGGCCGGGGCCCGTGCTCTCCGCGCGGACGGGGGCGGCGGTGCCGAGCAGGGCCGCACAGGCCGTCAGCAGCGCGGCGAGCAGCCCGCCGAGCCGGCGCCGGTCCAGCGTCGTGGTGGCCGGGCGCCGGACGGTCGGGCGTCGGATGGTCGGGCGCCGGACGGTCGCGCGTCGGACGGTCGGGCGTCGGATGGTCGGGCGGTCACTGGACACCGGCGGACTCCCTGGTCCTGAGGATGAGTGCTTCGATTCCCTCGCGGGCGGCCGGCAGGACCTGCCCGGCCTCGTCCCAGACGGTCCGGGTGCGGTGGCCCGCCCCGGGCAGGCGCAGCAGCCGGTCCCGGGCCAGGTCCACGCGGACGGCTCCGCCGCGGAGGGCGTCCCGGCAGGCGGGGCACAACTCCGCGGACGCCGGGCCGAGGCCGACTGCGGCGAACCAGGCCGGCACCGGGCCGCCGGTGGCCTCGCCGTGCAGCGGGTTGAGCCGGCAGACGGTGGGGTGGGAACGGCCGCGGAGCGCGGCCAGCCCGGCCCGGGCGAGCACCACGGCGGCGGCCAGGTCGCCGGCCTCGGCCGCCTCGTCCGCCCCGGCCGGGGCGTCGGGGCGCTGCCCGCCGCCGCCGGCGAGGAGCCCGGCGGCGTCCAGGCAGTCCCAGGCGCGGGCGCGGCCGGGCGCCGGATCCTGCGCGGCGGCGGTCTCCTGCGCGGCGGTCGGTTGTGAGGCGGCCAGTTGTGCGGAGAGGTCGCGGACCCCCTCGCCGGCCCGGGCGCGGAGCTGCCGCAGGGAGGGCAGCGGGGTGGTGTGCTGCGGCGAGGGGCCGGCCGCGCGGGTGCGCCGGGAGCGGATCACGGCCCGGGCGGTGGCGAGGGCGGCCCAGCCGAGCACCAGCAGGGCGCCGAGCAGCATCACGCCGAGTCCGACGCCGGTCCCGAAGTCGTTGCCGAACAGGGCCGGCAGCCGGTTGTCGTGCAGCGGGGGCAGCGTGGTGGGGCGCTCCGCGGGATCGTCGCCCGGCCGGGGCCCGGCGGCGGCGACGGCGTCCAGCACCTGGTCCAGCCGCTGTGCCACGCTCCGGCCCCCGGTGTTCCCGTACACGTACCTGACCCCGGCCGGCAGTCGTGCGAAGCGGCGCAGGGTGTCCCGGTCGGTCCCGTAACTGTCGAGGTCGATCGTGCCGGTCGTCGGGTCGACGAGGACGTAGACGCCGTTGCGGCCGGTGCGTTCGTGGATCAGGGCGAGCAGCAGATCGGCGTCCTGGTCGGTCTCGTCGTCGCTGCCGGTGGGGGTGACCACGACGTGCACCGGGCCCTGGGGGGCGAGTTCGGCGAGCCGCTGCCGGAGCGCGGGCAACTCGGCGGCGGTGAGCGCGTCGGGGCCGGACGGGTCCTGGTAGACCGGGTCGGCCGTGAGCCCCGCGGCGATCTCGTCGACGCGGGCGTCCAGGTCGGCCCGGGTGACGTTCAGGGAGGGGCCGTCGACGACCTGGGGGAAGACGGCGGGCGCGACGCGCACCACGCCGACCACGGTGGCGGCCGTCGCCAGCAGGGTCACCGGGAGCAGCACGAGGCCGCGCCGCGCGGCGGCCGGACCCCGGGCGCGGTGGCGCACGGCCCGCGGCTTCTCCAGGCTGACGGCGGGTCTGTTGCCCGGCCCGCAGGAGCGGGTCCGGCGGAGGGGGAGGCAGAGGCCGAGGCCGAGGGCGAGCACCAGGCCGGGCAGGACCACGACCGCCAGTCCGAGCAGCAGGTTCTGGTTCTGCCGGTCGGTGGAGCTGATGTACGGATCGCTCCGGTCGCCGTCGTGGTACCGGTTCGACAGTTCCTCGGCGTCGGCGGCGGCCCGGTCCTTGCCGGAGGCGACGGCGTCGACGAAGTTCTCGAACGCCGCGAGCGGCCCGGCACCGCGCGGGGTGCCGTAGAAGGAGATCCGGCGGGCGTCGTCCACCGGGAGGTCGACGCTGAACGCGGCCGCGGTGATGGAGCCGTGGTCGCCGATCAGCACATAGAGGCCGTCCGTGCCGAGCCGGTCGTGCACCAGGGCGAGCAGCGCGGCGTCGCCGTCCGGCAGCGCCAGCACATAGGTGGGCACGCCGGTGCGCTCCGCGAGGGCGGCGATCTCCGGGGCGAGCGAGCGCGGCAGCCGGCGAGGCAGGGCGGCCGAGACGTAGACCGGGTTCCTGCGCAGTTGCTCGGCCAGGCGCTCGGAGCGGGTCGTGCCGTCGGTGGGGCGGCCGGCCGGCGTGTCGGTGGCAGTGGCGGTGGCAGCGGCGGTCGCCGTGGGGCTCGGCGCGGCCGCGACGGCCGTTCCGCCGCCGCCGAGCAGGACGAGCGCGGCGAGCGTGAGGAGCACGGCGAGCGTGGTGAGCGCCGCGAGGGCCGTGCCCGCCCGGGCCCGGCGTGTCCCGGTCCGTCTCCGTATGCCTGCCGGTGTCCGCATCGGCGCCCCTCCCGGTGGTTCGTCCGCCCACCCTACTCGTGGGCGCTCCGGACGGAGGCGACCTCCCCGGACCGTCACCGGCCCGGACCGGCGGGGCCGGCGGCGGGACGGGCCCGGGAGGCGCCGCCGCCGTATCGGCGGGCCCGGCCGCTGTTCCGCGGGCCGTGTCGACGCTACGGTGAACATCGGTTGTTCATCGGTGAGTTGGAGATTCCATGGTCGGAGCGATCGTCTACTTCCTGACCCTCGGCCTGCCGGTCGTCGTCCTGATCGCAGCGGCCGTGCTCGCGGGGCGCAAGGCCCGGCGCGCCGGGCGGCTGCGCAGGGCCGTCGGGGACTTCGGGAAGCGACCGGGCTGGTGGGAGCACGACCGCCGGAAGCCCCGCTGGACCGGCCACCTCACGCACTACGGCTGGCTGACGGAGGAGACCCTCGCGGTGTACGCCGTCTCCGGGATGCTCGGCAAGCGCCGGGCGACGATCGCCCTGCTGATGCGCAACCGGTCCCGGGACGTGGACATCTGGCTCGCGGTCTGCATCGGCCTCGCGGCCCCCGCGCGCACCGTCCGGCTGGAACGCCCCTGGAGCTCGCTGCCCCTGGGCGTCCACTGGCCCCCCGATTTCGTCTACGTACCGCGCGGCGAGGGCGCCGGGGACCTCGTGGCCTTCCTGGTGGACACCGACATCGCGCGGCGGCTGGCCGCCGTCGACGCCCCGGCGGTGTCGTTCCACGACCGCGAGGTGTGCTTCCTCTGGGACGAGCTGCCCGAGCCCGGGCAGCTGGAGCCCTTCGTGGACGCCCTCGTCGCGGCCGTCCCCGCCCTGGAGGCCGCGGCGGCGCGGTAGCGCGGTGGCGCGGCACCGGGCCCGCACCGGGCCCGCGCCGCTCCCGGACCAGTCTCTTATAA
>NZ_JBHYUU010000070.1:0-36472 GCF_042749955.1 Kitasatospora sp. NPDC059462
ACGCCCGGTTACATTCCGAACCCGGAAGCTAAGCCTCACAGCGCCGATGGTACTGCAGGGGGGACCCTGTGGGAGAGTAGGACGCCGCCGAACAAATTTTGAGAAGAACCCCCGCCGGTATTCCGGCGGGGGTTCTTTGCGTTCACCACACGTCGAGCTCACCGTCGCGCATGCCGGGAAAGGCATAGCCCTTGTCCTCGCTCCACGGGACATCGAGGTCGTCCATGTGCACGTGCCATTCCGTTCCGGGCAGAGCCCGGCGCAAGGCGCTCAAGGCGTTCAGCACCTCGGTCAACGCCGGCAGCAGACGGCTGGGGTCGCTCGGCAGCTTCGTGGCGCCGGACACGAGCTCCTCCGGCTCGTCCTCGTCGTAGTCGTACGGGGTGACGCCCTCCTCGTCGGAGAAGGGGAACTCAGCGGCGTGGGCGGCGAGAACGTGCTCGACGGAGGCCGTCTCGGCCTCGGTCAGCGGGTTGGCGCGGCGTGCGGAGTAGTAGATGGAGACGCTCATGGACAGCGAGCGTACTGAGAGGGTGTGACAGCGCCGCCGGCTCCTGTCCGGCGGGGGGTCACGGCCGAGCCCTGAAGGGCGTCTCAGAGGCGGCCGGCGGCCTTGAGGGCGAGGTAGGTGTCGGCGAGGGCGGGAGCGACCGAGGAGGGCGGGGCGTCGATGACCGTGAGGCCGGCGCGGGTGAGGCGGTCGGCGGTGCGGCGGCGGTCGGCGCGGGTCTGCTCGGCGGCCGCGGCGCCGTAGACGGCCTCGACGGTGCCGCGGCCGGCGGCGAGTTCGTCGAGGTGGGGGTCCGAGACGGAGGCGAGGACGACCTCGTGGCGCTTGGTGAGCAGCGGCAGCAGGGGGAGCAGGCCGTCCTCGGCCGGAGCCGCGTCGAGGCCGGTGAGCAGGACGATCAGCGAGCGGTGCGGCGCCATCTTGAGCGCGGTGGCGACCAGCGAGCGCATGTCGGTCTCGTAGAGCGCGGGCTCCAGGACGGCCATCGCGTTGGTGAAGGCCGGGAGGATCTCGTTCGGGGAGCGACCGGCCACCGAGACCCGCTTGCGCAGGTCGTGGGCCAGCAGGTCGACCCGGTCGCCGGCCTTCGTGGCGAGGGCGGTGAGCAGGAGCGCGGCGTCGAGGGAGGCGTCGAGGCGGGGGGCGTCGCCGACCCGGCCGGCGGAGGTGCGGCCGGTGTCGAGGACGACGAGGATGTGCCGGTCGCGCTCGGGGCGCCAGGTGCGGACGGCGACGGTGTGGCGGCGGGCGCTGGCCCGCCAGTCGATGGAGCGGACGTCGTCGCCGGGCAGGTACTCCCGCAGCGAGTCGAACTCGGTGCCCTGGCCGCGGGTCAGGACGGAGGTCCGGCCGTCGAGTTCGCGCAGCCGGGCGAGCCGGGACGGCAGGTGCTTGCGGCTGGCGAACGGCGGCAGCGCGCGGACGCTCCAGGGGACGAGGTGCGAGCCCTGACGGCCGGCCAGGCCGAGCGGGCCGAGCGAACGGACGGTCACCTTGTGGGCGTGGTGGTCCCCGCGACGGGTGGGGGTGAGGACGGTGGTGACGCGGCGTCGCTCGTGCCCGGGCACCCGCAGGGTGTGCCGGGAGGCGGCGGTCCCGGTGCCGGGCCGCCAGGCGGACGGGGCCCAGGCGTCGCGGATCCGGGCGCGCAGGGGCCGTCCGGCCGGGTTGGTGACGGTCAGTTCGACGGCGGCGCTCTCGCCGAGGCGGACCGTGGTGTCGCCGCCCCGGGTGATCCGCAGGCTGCGGACGGGTGCGGCGAGCACCAGGTCGACGACGACGCCGAGCAGGACCGCGCCGGTGACGGCGCCGATCCCGGCCCAGGAGGGCAGCAGCAGGCCCGTGACGAGGGCGCCGAGCGCGGCGAGCAGGGCGGTTCGCCCGGTGAGGGCCATGCGGTGCGTTCCTTCGTCGGGGCCGGGGGTGGGCCGGCCGGAGGGGCGAGCGGGCGGGCCGGCTCAGCGCGGGGCGGGCGTCTGGGCGAGCACCGCCTGGATGACGGAGTCGGCGGTGACGCCCTCCATCTCGGCCTCGGCGCGCAGCGCGACGCGGTGGCGCAGGGTGGGCAGCGCGAGCGCCTTGACGTCGTCGGGGGTGACGTAGTCGCGCCCGGCCAGCCAGGCCCAGGCGCGGGAGGCACCGAGCAGCGCGGTGGCGCCGCGCGGGGAGACGCCGATGGAGAGCGAGGGCGACTGCCGGGTGGCCCGGCAGAGGTCGACGATGTAGGCGAGGATCTCGGGCGAGACGGTCAGCCGGGCGATCTGCTCGCGGGCGGCGGTGATGTGCTCGGGCCCGGCGACCGGGCGGACGCCGGCGGCGGCGAGGTCGCGCGGGTCGAAGCCGGCGGCGTGCCGGGCGAGGACCTGGAACTCCTGGTCGCGGTCGGGCAGCGGCAGGATCAGCTTCAGCAGGAAGCGGTCGAGCTGGGCCTCGGGCAGCGGGTAGGTGCCCTCGTACTCGACCGGGTTCTGCGTCGCGGCGACCAGGAACGGCGCCGGCAGGGCGCGCGGTTCGCCGTCGACGGTGACCTGCCGTTCCTCCATGGCCTCCAGCAGGGCGGCCTGGGTCTTCGGCGGGGTGCGGTTGATCTCGTCGGCCAGCAGCAGGTTGGTGAAGACCGGGCCGGGCTGGAAGGAGAACTCGGCGGTGCGGGCGTCGTAGACCAGCGAACCGGTGACGTCGCCGGGCATCAGGTCGGGGGTGAACTGGATGCGCTTGGTCTCCAGGCTGAGCGCGGTGGACAGGGTGCGGATCAGCAGGGTCTTGGCGACGCCGGGGACGCCTTCGAGCAGCACGTGGCCGCCGCAGAGCAGGGCGACGACCAGGCCGGTGACGGCGGCGTCCTGGCCGACGACGGCCTTGGCGATCTCGGCGCGCAGCGCGGTCAGCGCCTCGCGGGGGTCGCCGAGCCGCGGGTCACCGGACGCGTTGCCGCCGGGGACGGTGCCGCCGGGGACGGTGGTGCCGGGGGTGGCGGGTGCCGTGCCGGGAGTGATGCGGAGCTGGGTGGTGGCCTTCTCGGTCACGGCTTCCGTACCTGCCTTTCGAGGGCGTCGAGGTCGTCGGCGAGCCGCAGCAGCGCGGCGTCGTCGGTCGGGGGCGGGCCGTACAGCAGGGCCCGTACGTCCCCGGCGGACCGCTCGGGGAGACGGTCGGCGACGGCCGCGCAGAGGGCGGTGGGGTCGGGTGCGTCGGCCACGGGCGGCACGCCCAGGGCCGGGGCGATGCGGTGCGCGGCGGCGCGGCGCAGGGCGTCGGCGGCGCGGCCGCGGGCCCTGGCGCGGCGGTAGAGGCGGGCGCGGCCCTCGGTGGTCTCGGAGGCGCGGACCACCACAGGCAGGTTCTCGCCGACGACCGGGCCGAGACGGCGGGCGCGCCAGAGCGCGGCGAGCACGACGGCGACGGCGAGCTGGTACCCGGCCCAGGTCCAGCCCTCGGGGACGAAGTCCCGGAAGCTCTTCCGCCCGCCCTCGGCGACCGGGGCGGTGTAGTCGGGCAGGTGCCAGGTGAGCTGGGGCTGGGCGCCGAGCAGTCCGAGCCCGAGGGCGGCGTTGCCGTCCTTCTTGAGCAGTTCGTTGGTGAGGAACTCGCCGCTGCCGAGAACCACGACGTCGGTGGCGCGGCCGATCGGGACGGAGACCAGGGGGTAGCCGTGGCCGCGCGGGTAGCAGCCCTCGCCGCGGCTGCCGGAGGTGTAGAGCAGGCCGCCGACGTGGGCGCTGCCGGCCCGGACCGCCTCGGGCAGGGAGCAGCCGGGGTCGGTGCTGTGGACGCGGGCGTAGGGGACGCCGCCGTTCTCGTCGGACATGCGGACGCCGGGGGCGAGCGCGCTGAGGGCGGCGGGGCCGGGGGAGACGAGGACCAGCCGGGCGTGTCCGGCGGCAGCGACGGCGGCCAGCTGTTCGGGGCCGAGCAGGTCGGGTTCGGGCAGGACGAGGGTGTCGGCGCCGACGGGGCGGCCGGTGGGGTCGGGGGTGATGTCGACCTTGAGGCCCTGGCGTTCGAGCAGTGCGACCACGGCGTGGCTGCCGGTGGGCTCGTAGGAACGCGGGTCCATCGGCGGGTACTGGCGCTCGTCGTTGGCGGCGGCGAGGACGACGGCGGCGAGCAGGGCGAGGACGAGGACGAGCAGGTACCAGCGGGCGCGTCGCCACAGGCCGCGGCCGGTGGGGGCGAGGCTGGTGGCGGCCGGGGCGGGCGCGCCGGCGGGCGGCGCCGTCGGCGGGGCGGGGGTGGCGCTGGTCATGCGGCTCCTCCGGCGGCCGGGGCGAGGACCGGGCGGGTGCGTTCGAGGGCCCGGTCGAGGTCGCGCAGCAGCTGGTAGGCGGCCTGGTCGGCGGTGCGCTCGCCGTAGGCGATGTCGTCGAACGCGCGGGCGGCCGAGGCGAGGGCGGTGGCGTGCCCGGGCAGCGCGCGGCCGGCCTCGGCGGCGGCCTCGTCGGCGGTGCGGCCGGGGCGGGGGTCGAGCAGGGTGCGTTCCTCCAGGCCGCGGACCAGGGCGCGCATCTGCTCGCGGACGGCCTCCGCCCACCGGCCGGCGGCGGCGTGCCCTTCGGCGTCGGTGCGGTGTTCGGCGGCGCTGCGCGGGCCGGTGCCGCCGAACACGCCGAGGTCGGTGCGGGCGGCCCGGCGGGGCGCGCCGAGGCGCCACCAGAGGGCGGCGCCGATCACCACGGCGACCACCAGGAAGAGGATCAGGCCGGTGGTGCCGCTGGTGCCGCCGCCGGCGAGCGCGCCGAGCGCGTCGTCGAGGCGTTCCATGATCCAGTCGAAGACCCGCTGCTGGATGCTCGGGTCGTGGCGGTGGTAGTCGGCGTTGACCAGTTCGTCGCGCGCCGCGTCACGGGCCGCGTCGCGCGGGGTCGTGACCGGGGCCCCGCCCGCGAGCACGACGATCTCCCCCCAGGCCGGCACCGGGCTCAGAACCTTGCCGGGGCGGGGCCGGCCTGGTCGCCCCAGCCGGTGCCGCCGTACTCGGGCAGGCCGGCGGCGCGGGCGAGCTCGATGTCGAGGGCCTCGCGGCGGATCCGCTGGTCGACGTAGAGCAGCACGCCGATGGTGGAGGTGAAGGGGAGCGTGACGGTGGAGGAGAGGATGCCGCCGATGGCGAGGGTGACCAGCATGGCGGTCGGCATGGTGGCGCTGTCGCCGGCGTCGATCTGGCTGGTGAGGTCGCCCCAGCCGAGCACCATGCCGGCGACCGTGAACGGCGTGCTGATCACGCTGGCGACGATCCAGGAGATGACCAGGCTGAGCAGGGTGATGCCGAAGATCCGCCACCAGGAGCGGCGGACCAGGCGGCGGGAGCGGGAGAGGGCGGCGATGACGCCCTGCTTCTCCAGCATGAGCGCGGGCGCGGCCAGGCTGAGCTGGATCCCGAGCCAGACGACGACGGGCAGGCTGAGCAGGCCCACGACGACGAGCAGGAAGGTGATGCCCGGTTCCTCGGCCCCGGCCACGGCGTAGCCGATCAGCGGGGCGCAGGCCAGCAGGACGATGCCGCCGAGGATCAGGCCGTTCAGCACGGTGAGGCCGACGAGCTGGAGCATCCGGGGCCGGGCGTCGCGCCAGGCCTCCCGGAGCGTGACGGACTGCCCGAGGATGGCGCGGCTGACCACCATGGTCAGCAGGGCGGAGGCGATCACGCCGAGCAGCCAGGCGAGCGGCATGCTGACCAGGGAGCTCAGCACCGGGGTGAGCTCGCCGGTGTCGCCCTGGACGGCGAGCTGGGCCCCGAGCGCGACGCCCTGCTGGACGACGGCGACGCCGAAGGAGAGGCCGAGGGCGACCCGCCAGTGCTTGCGGACGGTGGAGACGGCGCCGTCGAGGATCTCGCCGAGGCCGAGCGGGCGCAGCGGGATGACGCCGGGCTTGGGGCTGGGCGGCGCTCCCCAGCCGTAGGGCCCGCCGGGAGCCCCGTAGGCGGGCTGCGGCCCGTACGGCGGCTGCTGCCCGTAGGGGGGCTGCGGGGCGCCGGGGGCGGTGCCCCAGGCGGGCGGGGCGTCGTGGGGCGGTGCCGACTGGCCGGGCACGGCGGAGGGTGCGTCGGCCGGGGGCCGGGCACCGTCGCGGGGCGGCTCGGGCGAGCCGGGCGAGGCCCAGCCCGGAGTGTCGGTCATCACTGCTCCTCGGAGGGCGTCAGGGTTCGCGGCGCCGGGTGGATCTTCACCTGGGCGCAGCGCCCATCGTGCCATGGTGGTCGGACGCGCCCCAGGGGGAGCCGGTTGCTGAACGGCAACGGCCGCTGCGGGGACGGCCGGTGGGCTCCGAGGGGGGCTCCGGAGGTGGTTGGGGCCGGACCTTTCGCCCGGTATGGCCGGAATTCGCCGGGCCGCCAGTTGGCCGTTCTGGAGCAAAGGGACTGCTGTGCGGCAGGTCACAATCCGGTAATGAGAGGATGGAGCCATGAAGGGACGCGTCCTCGTCGTTGATGACGACTCCGCACTGGCCGAGATGCTCGGCATCGTGCTGCGTGGTGAGGGTTTTGAGCCGTTTTTCGTCGCCGACGGGGACAAGGCGCTAGCCGCGTTCCGGGAGACCAAGCCCGACCTGGTGCTGCTCGACCTGATGCTGCCCGGCCGGGACGGCATCGACGTCTGCCGGCAGATCCGGGCGGAGTCCGGGATCCCGATCGTCATGCTGACCGCCAAGACCGACACGGTGGACGTCGTGGTGGGTCTGGAGTCGGGCGCCGACGACTACGTGACCAAGCCGTTCAAGCCCAAGGAACTGGTGGCCCGGGTGCGCGCGCGGCTGCGCCGTGCCGAGGAGCCGACGCCGGAGCAGCTGACCATCGGCGATCTGGTGATCGACGTGGCCGGCCACTCGGTGAAGCGGGACGGCCGGGGCATCCCGCTGACCCCGCTGGAGTTCGACCTGCTGGTCGCGCTGGCCCGCAAGCCCTGGCAGGTGTTCACCCGCGAGGTGCTGCTGGAGCAGGTCTGGGGCTACCGGCACGCGGCGGACACCCGGCTGGTGAACGTCCACGTGCAGCGTCTGCGCTCCAAGATCGAGAAGGACCCGGAGCGCCCCGAGATCGTGGTGACCGTCCGCGGCGTCGGCTACAAGGCCGGGCCCAGCTGACGTGAGCGACCAGTCCGACGAGACCCCGGCGGGTGCCGCGACCGACGGGGGCGGCTCCGCCGTGCGCGGAGACGTGCTGAGTTCGACCTCGACCGTCCGCAGCCGCCGTCGGCGCGGGCCGGCGGCGCTGTTCGCGCTGGTGAGCCGTCAGCTGCGGCGCCCCGTGCACCGGGTGGCGGCGCTGTACCGGCGGTCGATCCAGCTGCGGGTGGTGGCGGCGACGCTGCTGCTGTCGGTCCTGGTGGTGCTGGTGCTGGGGGTTGTCGTGGTGGCGCAGGTGCGCACCGGGCTGCTGGACACCAAGCGGGCCGCGGCGCGCGACCAGGCGATCGCGGGCTTCCAGACCGAGCTCAACAAGATCGACGAGGCGAGGGACCTGCGGCTGCGGGGCGGCGCGGCCGCGGACCTGACCGCGGAGGAGCCCGGCACCTGGCTGCTGCGGCAGGTCGGCGAACTGGCGGCCGGCGGGCAGAACGTCTTCTCGGTGATCGCGATGCTGCCGGGCGGTCAGCCGGTGCAGCCGGGCCGCACCAGCTTCGGTCCGCGCTACTCGGGCGACATCTCGCCGGACAGCGTCCCGGCCGCGCTGCGGACGAAGGTCGCGCAGGAGGCCGGCCAGACCTTCAGCCAGCCCACCCGGATCCAGCGCTCGGAGAGCGGGAAGACCGAGCCCGGCCTGGTCTTCGGCCAGCAGTTCTTCGGCCCGGACGGCACCAGCTACCAGCTGTACTACGTCTTCTCCTTCGCCCAGGAGACCAAGACCCTCAATCTGATCACCGGCACCCTGGCGACCGCCGGCGTGTTCGTGGTGATCATGATGGGCGGCATCGCCTGGCTGGTGGTGCGCCAGGTGGTGACCCCGGTCCGGATGGCCGCCGGGATCTCCGAGCGGCTGGCCGCCGGGCACCTGGAGGAGCGGATGAAGGTCACCGGCACGGACGACATCGCCAGGCTCGGCGAATCGTTCAACCGGATGGCCAACGCGCTGCAGGCGCAGATCCGCCAGCTGGAGGAGCTGTCCCGGGTGCAGCGGCGCTTCGTCTCGGACGTCTCGCACGAGCTGCGCACCCCGCTGACCACCGTCCGGATGGCCGCCGACCTCATCTACGACAGCCGCGAGGACCTGGACCCGATGGCGGCCCGCTCCGCCGAGCTGCTCCAGGGGCAGCTGGACCGGTTCGAGTCGCTGCTCGCCGACCTGCTGGAGATCAGCCGCTTCGACGCGGGCGCGGCCGTGCTGGACGCCGAGCCGGTGGACCTGCGCGAGATCGTCGGCCGGGTGGTCGAGGCCGCCGACCCGCTGGCCCGGGCCAAGGGCAGCGCGGTGGTGATCCGCGGCGACGGCGAGCCGGTGGTGGCCGAGGTCGACTCCCGGCGCATCGAGCGCATCCTGCGCAACCTGGTGGTCAACGCGCTGGAGCACGGCGAGGGCCGCGACGTCGTGGTCCGGCTGGGCTCGCAGGACGGCGCGGTCGCGGTCGGTGTGCGCGACTACGGCATCGGCCTCAAGCCGGGCGAGGCGTCCCGGGTGTTCCACCGCTTCTGGCGGGCCGACCCGTCCCGGGTGCGGACCACCGGCGGCACCGGTCTGGGCCTGTCCATCGCGGTCGAGGACGCCCATCTGCACGGCGGCTGGCTCCAGGCCTGGGGCGAGCCCGGCGGCGGCTCGCACTTCCGGCTCACCCTGCCGCGCACCCGCGGCGGCGAGATCAGCCGGGCGCCGTTCCGGCTGGAGCCGGAGGACTCGCGCAACAACCGGGGTCTCGGCACGTACGGGACGCCGTACCGGCGGGCGATCCGCCCTTCCGGCTCGACCGCGCTGGCCGCGGCCGAGGAGACCGGGGTCCCGGAGACCCCGGAGGCCTCCGGCAGCGGGTTCGGCAGCGGCCTCGGCGGTGTGCTGAGCATCGGCCCGGGTCTCGGCCGGCGCCGGCCGGAGGGCCCGCGGTCCGACCCGTCGGACGTGCGGCCGGCCGGTTCCGGGTACGGTGCCACCGGCGCGCAGGTCATGGTGGACACCGCGCCGGGCCGGCCGTCGGTGGCGCAGCGGACCGCGGGGCCGGACGGTGCCGCCGGGGCGGACGGCACGGGTGGAACGGACACGGAGGGGTCGCAGGGTGCGAAGGACCAGCGGCAGGACTGAGCCGCGGCTGGCCGGGGTGGTCGGTGCCCTGCTGGGCACCCTGCTGGCCGGCGGCTGCGCGGCGATGCCGGATTCCGGGGGCGTCACCAAGATCGAGCTGTCCAAGAGCTCGGCGGACAAGAACTTCCAGGTCAGGGTCTTCCCGGTGGAGCCGACCAAGGGCGCCAGGCCGCAGGAGCTGCTGGCCGGGTTCCTGGACGCGCTGACCGCCGACGACGACTACGGCACGGCCCGCAAGTACCTGACGCCGACCGCGGCGGCGCACTGGAACGCGGAGACGGGCGTCAAGGTGCTCGGCGGCACGCCGACCCGGCCCGACGTGGACGTGACCGATTCCGACATGGACATCTCGATCCCGCTCCTCGGGCAGTTGGTGGCCGAAGTGGACGAGCGCCACTCGTTCAGGACCGAGGCGCCGCGCGACCTGCGCATCGACTTCTCCTTCGTGCGGGAGAAGGCCGGCGGTGAGTGGCGGATCGACAAGCTGCCCGACGGGCTGATCCTCAACGAGGCCAACTTCCGCAACAGCTACCGCCAGGTCGACCGGTTCTTCTACGCGGCACCGGACCCCTCCGCGGCGTCCGTCGGGTCGGTGACCAACCAGGACGTGCTGATCGCCGACCCGATCTACCTGCGGCGCCGAATAGACCCGCTGGGCTCCGCCGCCAACGCGGTGGTCGCCGGCCCCTCGAAGTGGCTCGCCCCGGTGGCCCGCTCCGCCTTCCCGGACGGCGCGAAGGTGCAGACGGTGACCCTGGACGGCAACCAGACCGGGCACGTGACGGTCGCCGACGTCGACCTGGGCAGCCTCACCGCCTGCCGGCGGATGGCCACCCAGCTCCTCTACACCCTGGCCGACCAGGGGACCGGGCAGATCAACCAGCTGGAGCTCAAGGGCGCGCACGGCGGCCCGACCTGTCAGGCGAGCCGCGGCGACGAGCCCATGACCGGGCCCGGCTCGCTGGCCGGGCAGATGGCGACCCGGCAGTTCTACCAGCGGGAGGACGACGGCGCCCTGTACGAGTCGCGCGGCAGTGACGGCGACGGCGTGCCGGTGCAGGGTCCGCTGGGCCGTGCGCAGCCGTCCGGCCGGCGGCTGGGCACGATCGCGGTGGCCCGGGACGGCGAGCACGCCGCGGCGATCAGCGGGGACGGCCACCAGCTCTTCACGGTGCCGTTCACGGACGGCGTGGGCACGATGCCGCCGCCGGTGCTGACCACCCCGTCCCGCCCCGGGGCGAAGGTGGAGGACGGACTGGCCTCGCCGACCTGGGACGGGCGCGGCGACCTCTACGTGGTGGACCGCGATCCGCAGAGCCCGAAGGTGCTGCTGATCCGCGGACAGAAGGTCGTCGAGGTGCCGGTGGACCGGTTGGACGGCCGCTCGGTGCAGGGCATCAAGGTCTCCTCGGACGGCGTCCGGGTGGCCCTGCTGCTCAAGGACGGCAAGGACGGCAAGGACGGCAAGGGGTACTCGCTCTGGCTGGGGCTGCTCGTCCACGAGGGCAGCAAGGACGCCCCGAGCGCGAAGATCACCGGTCTGCGGCTGGCCAACCCGGCCTTCGAGGAGGTGGTCTCGGTCTCCTGGGCGGAGGCCGACCAGCTGCTGGTGCTGGGCAAGGAGAAGGACAAGCTGCAGCAGCTGCACTACGTCAGCACGGACGGTTCCCCGAACCCCGACGCGCGGCTGCCCGGCGGCGGCGAGATGACCACGGTCGCCGCGTCGGAGTACCAGGCGAACGGCACGGGGAACGGCGGAACGCCGCTGGTGCCTCCGGTGCTGGCGCTGCAGGGCGCGCAGGGCAAGCCGTACCGGCTGGTCAACAACCAGTGGCGGGAGCTGGGGCTGCTGTACCGGGTCTCCTCGTTCATCTACCCGGGCTGACCGGCCGCCCCGGCCGGGACCGGCGGGGCTGTCCGGCTCCGGCCGGCCACGTCACCAGGGCCGGTCGTCGCCGTCCGGCCCGTCCGGGTGGCTGCCCGGGCGCCGCTCCGTGCCGGCCGCCGCGACGGTGGCGGCCGCGCCGGGCGGCAGTCCGGCCGCCGACAGCGCCCGGGCCGCCTCGGCCAGGCTCGCCCCGGTGGTCACCAGGTCGTCCACCAGGACCGTGCGGAGCCCGGCGGGCCGGCGGTGCGCGAGCGGCCGCACGGTGAGCGCGCCGTGCAGGTTGCGGCGGCGCTCGGCGGCCGGCAGCCCGGCCTGGTCGGCGACCGGGCGGGTGTGGCGCAGCAGCGCCGCGACACGGACGTCCAGGCCCTCCCGGCGCAGCGCGCGGGCGGCCGCGTTGGCCAGCCGCAGGGTCGGGTCGTGGCCCCGGGCGCGGACGGCCGCGCGGGCCGAGGGCACCGGGACGAGCAGCAGCGGGGCCCGTCCGGCCTGCGGGCCGACCGCGGAGCGCACCGCCCGGGCGAGGGCCTCGCCGAGCGGGCCGGCCAGCCGCAGCGCGCCGCGTTCCTTGTGGGCGAGCAGCAGCCGGCGGACCGGGCCGTCGTACGGCGCGGCGGCGTGCGCCCAGGGCAGGGCGGCGGAGGGCGCGGGCAGGTCGGCGGCGAGGGCGTCCCGGCAGTCCGGGCAGAGCTGGCCGCCGGTGGCGCCGCAGCCCGCGCAGGGCGCCGGGAGCAGCACGTCGAGCAGACCGGCCAGGGCGTGGGCGAACGGCCCGTGGTCGGACGGCGGTCGGGGCGGTGCGGAGGGCGGCGGCACTGCTGCTCCTTCCGGCTCAGGAACGGAGAGTGAGCAAAGAATGCGCCGTACGGGGGGTGTTGTCCAGGTATTTACCTGTGTTTCACTCACAGGAGGGTAGACGGGGTGCGACGGCTTGACGGGTTGCCCCATTCGTCCGTCATACCCGAACTCTCCGCTGGGGAGGCGAAAACTCCGTGTGAGGTGTTCGATGAGCCGCAGGGGGTTTCAACCGTCCCTGGTGGGGAGGAAGTGAGGTGAGGGCCAGTCGTTCCCGCCGTTGCCGGCGGGAGGGAGGGCCGGCGGAAGGATTGGCTGGTCCGGCTGGTCTCAGCCCGGTCCGGTAGCACCCGGACCGGCGACAGAACGAGGGATCGGAGTTCTGCGTGGACATCGTTGTCAAGGGCCGTAAGACCGAGGTGCCCAAGAGGTTCCGGGATCACGTGGCCGAGAAGCTGGAGAAGGTCCAGAAGTTCGACACCAAGGCGATCAGCCTCGATGTCGAGGTGTCCAAGGAACACAACCCGCGGCAGGCCGACCGGTCCGACCGCGTGGAGATCACTCTCCGTACCCGTGGTCCGGTGATCCGGGCCGAGGCCGCCGCCGCCGACCCCTACGCGGCACTCGACCTGGCCTCGGCGAAGCTCGACGCCCAGCTGCGCAAGTCCGCGGACCGGCGTCGGGTCCACAAGGGCGGCAACGGCCGCACCCCGATCAGCGTCGCCGAGGCGACCGCGGCCCTGGCCGCGCTGCCCGAGACGAAGCCGTCGGAGAGCGCGACCAACGGGGCCGTCCGCAAGACCATGATGGGATCCCTGGAAGTGGAGGGCGAGGGCCCGCTGGTGGTCCGGGAGAAGACGCACCCGGCCGCCCCGATGGCGCTCGACCAGGCGCTCTACGAGATGGAGCTGGTCGGCCACGACTTCTACCTCTTCGTGGAGAAGGACAGCGGCCTGCCGAGCGTCGTCTACCGCCGGCACGGTTACCACTACGGTGTGATCCACCTGAAGGCCGACGGCACGACCGTCGAGGGTGGTGGCGCCGGTGGTGCGATCGGTGCGGGTGACGACGAGGACTGACCGTCCGAGCAGCATGGGAGGGTGACCCCGGTGGCCGCGGCCGCCGGGGTCACCGGCGTTCCGGGGCCGGTCGGCGGCGGTGCCGGGCCGTCGCGCAGGTCACCCGATGCGGGGCGATCGGCGCCGGAGGGTGACCGGAGGGGGCTCCGGCCGTGGAATGATTGGCGCACGACGACCGGCGACGGGGGAGGAGCGGATGGGGGATCACTTCGGGCTGGGGCCCGGCACGGGGCCGGTCGCGGGGGTGTCGCCCGGCCCGGGGGCGGAGCCCGAGTACGCCCTCCGCCGCAGGGAGCCGATCCGCGTCCTGGTGGTGGACGACCACGCGCTGTTCCGCCGGGGCCTGGAGATCGTGCTGGCCGAGGAGGAGGACATCACGGTCGTCGGCGAGGCCGGGGACGGCGCGGAGGCGGTGCTCAAGGCCGCCGACCTGCTGCCGGACATCATCCTCATGGACGTCAGGATGCCGCGCCGCAGCGGGATCGAGGCCTGTACCGCGATCAAGGACGTCGCGCCCAGCACCAAGATCATCATGCTGACGATAAGCGACGAGGAGGCCGACCTCTACGAGGCGATCAAGGCGGGCGCCACCGGGTACCTGCTCAAGGAGATCTCCACCGACGAGGTCGCCACCGCGATCCGCGCGGTCGCCGACGGGCAGTCCCAGATCAGCCCGTCGATGGCCTCCAAGCTGCTCACCGAGTTCAAGTCGATGATCCAGCGCCGCTCCGACGAGCGGGAGTTGGTGCCCGCGCCGCGGCTGACCGACCGGGAGCTGGAGGTGCTGAAGCTGGTGGCCACCGGGATGAACAACCGGGAGATCGCCAAGGAGCTGTTCATCAGCGAGAACACCGTGAAGAACCACGTGCGCAACATCCTGGAGAAGCTCCAGCTGCACTCCAGGATGGAGGCCGTGGTGTACGCGATGCGGGAGAAGATCCTCGAAATAGGGTGACGGCGGGGCCGGTCGGGCCCCGCCGCGCCCCGGGTGCTCAGCCGAGCAGCTTCTCCAGTGCCGGACGGAGCGCCTCGTCGTGCAGCGTTCCGACCCGGACGGCGTCGCAGCCCACCCAGGAGGCCGCCTCGCGCAGCGCCCCGGCCAGCGCCTCCAGGTGGCGCGGCGAGTCCAGCGAGACCTGACGGGCCACCAGCGTGCGCCCCTCGCGGGCGGGATCGACCCGGCCGACCAGCTGCCCGCCGGCCAGCAGCGGCATCGCGAAGTAGCCGTGCACCCGCTTGTGCCGGGGCGTGTAGGCCTCCAGCCGGTGGGTCATCCCGAAGATCCGCTCGGTGCGCGGGCGGTCCCAGATCAGCGAGTCGAACGGCGAGAGCAGGGTGGTGCGGTGGCGTCCGCGCGGCGGCGCGGCGAGGGCCGCCGGATCGGCCCAGGCCGCGCCGGGGGAGCCGTCCGGGCCCCAGCCGGCCACCTGGACCGGGATCAGGCCGGAGTCGGGCAGCACCGCGTCCAACTGGTCGGCGCGCAGCCGGTGGTAGTCCAGCAGATCGGCCCTGGTCGCCACGCCGAGGGCCGCTCCGGACTGCGCGACCAGGGTGCGCAGGCACTCCTCGTCCGTCGGCTCGGCCGCGAACAGCTCGGCGGGCACGGCCTGTTCGGCCAGCGCGTAGACGCGCTTCCAGCTCCGCCGCTCGGTGCAGACCACGTCGCCGAAGGCCAGGGCCCGCTCCACCGCGATCTTGGTGTCGGACCAGTCCCACCACTCGGCGGTCTTCTTGGCGCCGCCCAACTCGGTGGAGGTGAGCGGGCCTTCGGCGCGCAGCCGGTCGAGCACGGTGCGGTACGTCGCGGCGTCGACCTGCTGGCCCCAGACGTGGGCCCTGGCGCGGTAGCGCCGGCGCCGGAAGGCGAACAGCGGCCACTCCTCGACCGGCAGCACGCAGGCCGCGTGCGACCAGTACTCGAAGCTCGCGCCGGAGCTCCAGTACGCCGCCTCGACCGCCGGGCGGCCGACCGCGCCGAGCCGCGCGTACGGGACCAGTTCGTGCGAGCGGGCCAGCACCGAGATGGTGTCGAGCTGGACGGCGCCGAGCCGGCGCAGCACCCCGCGCACGCCGCCGCGGCGGTCCGGGGCGCCGAGCAGGCCCTGGGCGCGCAGGGCGATCCGGCGGGCGTCGTCGGCGCCGAGGACGGTCACCGGGGCGGGGGCTGCGGGACGCGGGCCGGAGGCCGGGCGTGAGGTCGAGGCGGTCATGCCGGCGAGCCTAGACGGGGGCACCGACAACGGGCCCCGGGTGTCCGGGGCCCGTCCGGGCGGCTGTCCGGCCGGTCCGGGGCCCGTCGGCGGGCTGCCGTTCAGTCCGTGAGGTCCTCGGCGAGCAGGGAGGCGATCCAGGTGTCGAGGAACCGTCCGCGCTGCTCGGAGTAGGAGCGCAGGGTGCCCTCGAAGCGGAAGCCGACCCGCTCGGCCACCGCGCGGGAGCCCTCGTTGCCCACGTAGGCGAGCCACTCCAGCCGGCGCAGCCCGAGGTCGCGCAGGCCGTGGCGGGCCACCGCGGCGGCGGCCTCCGCGGTGTAGCCGCGGCCGCGGAACTCCTTGGTCGCCCACCAGCCGACCTCGGCGGCACCCGGCCGGCCGGGGCAGGCCGTGAGCCCCTGGCTGCCGACCAGCGCGCCGGACTCCCGCTCGAACACGGACCAGATCAGGTTGTCGCCGGTCCGCCAGCCGTTGGCGGCGAGGTCGTGGACGAAGTACTCGGCGTCCTGGCGGCCGTACGGGACCGGGACGACGGTCCAGCGCTGGATCTCCTCGTCCTGGCAGGCGGCGAGGATCGCGTCGATGTCGCCCTCGCGCGGGGCGCGCAGGACCAGGCGGTCGGTGGTGAGGACGACGGGCTCCGCGGCTCCCGGTCCGTTCTGCTTCTCCTGCTGCTCTTCCATGGGCGGAGTATTCCGTACAGAGAGAAATCCGGGCATCCGATTAACGGACCGGCGCGCTCAACTGGCCGGACGGCCGTCCGCTTTGCCCCGGTGCGAGGGACTATCGTCGGAAGTGCTCGCGCGGGTGACACGGGAATACCGTGCTGACGCACCTCCCGGGGCATTGGGCTCCTCGCATACGATGGCCCGTGCGGTGGGGTGGATCCACCGTGCAGTCGTCCAGTGCCAATACAGGCAAGGAGCCCGCTCACGTGTCCGTCTTCGACAAGATCCTGCGCGCCGGCGAAGGCAAGATCCTTCGCAAGCTGCAGCGGATTGCCGCCCAGGTCAACTCCATCGAAGAGGACTTCGTCAACCTCACCGACGCCGAGCTGCGCGCACTGACCGACGAGTACAAGCAGCGCCTTGCCGACGGCGAGAGCCTGGACGACATCCTCCCCGAGGCGTTCGCCACCGTCCGCGAGGCCGCCAAGCGCGTGCTCGGCCAGCGGCACTACGACGTCCAGCTCATGGGTGGCGCCGCGCTGCACCTCGGCTACGTCGCCGAGATGCGCACCGGTGAGGGCAAGACCCTGGTCGGCACGCTGCCCGCGTACCTCAACGCGCTCACCGGCAAGGGCGTGCACCTCATCACGGTCAACGACTACCTCGCCGAGCGCGACTCGGAGTGGATGGGCCGGGTGCACCGCTTCCTCGGTCTTGAGGTCGGCGTGATCCTCGGCAACATGACGCCCGCCGAGCGCAAGCGCCAGTACGGGATGGACATCACGTACGGCACCAACAACGAGTTCGGCTTCGACTACCTGCGCGACAACATGGCCTGGTCGAAGGACGAACTGGTCCAGCGCGGCCACAACTTCGCCGTCGTCGACGAGGTCGACTCGATCCTCATCGACGAGGCCCGCACCCCGCTGATCATCTCCGGCCCGGCGGACCAGGCGACCAAGTGGTACGCCGACTTCGCCAAGCTGGTGCTCCGTCTGAAGATCGACCGCGACTACGAGGTCGACGAGAAGAAGCGCACCGTCGGCATCCTGGAGGAGGGCGTCACCCGGGTCGAGGACTACCTGGGCATCGACAACCTCTACGAGTCGGTGAACACCCCGCTGGTCGGCTTCCTGAACAACGCCATCAAGGCGAAGGAGCTCTACAAGGCGGACAAGGACTACGTCGTCATGAACGGCGAAGTCATGATCGTCGACGAGCACACCGGCCGCATCCTGGCCGGCCGCCGCTACAACGAGGGCATGCATCAGGCGATCGAGGCCAAGGAAGGGGTGGAGGTCCAGAACGAGAACCAGACCCTGGCCACCATCACCCTCCAGAACTTCTTCCGCCTGTACGACAAGCTGGCCGGCATGACCGGTACCGGCACCACCGAGGCGGCCGAGTTCCACCAGATCTACAAGCTCGGCGTGGTGCCGATCCCGACCAACAAGACGCCGCTGCGCATCGACCAGCCCGACCTGATCTACAAGTCGGAGCCGGCCAAGTTCGCCGCCGTGGTCGAGGACATCGCCGAGAAGCACGAGAAGGGCCAGCCGGTGCTGGTCGGCACCGTGTCGGTCGAGAAGTCCGAGTACCTGTCGCAGGAGCTGCGCAAGCGCGGCATCCCGCACGAGGTGCTGAACGCCAAGCACCACGAGCGCGAGGCGCAGATCGTCGCCCAGGCGGGCCGCAAGGGCGCCGTCACCGTCGCCACCAACATGGCCGGCCGCGGTACCGACATCATGCTCGGCGGCAACGCCGACCACCTCGCGGCCGCCGAGCTGGCCCAGCGCGGACTCTCCGCGGTGGACACCCCGGAGGAGTACGAGGCCGCGTTCCCGGCCGCCCTGGAGAAGGCCAAGGCCGCGGTGAAGACCGAGCAGGACGAGGTCAAGGAGGCCGGTGGCCTCTACGTCCTCGGCACCGAGCGGCACGAGTCCCGCCGGATCGACAACCAGCTGCGCGGCCGTTCCGGCCGTCAGGGCGACCCGGGCGAGTCCCGCTTCTACCTGTCGCTGGGCGACGACCTGATGCGCCTGTTCAAGGCCGGCATGGTCGAGCGCGTGCTCTCGATGGCCAACGTGCCCGAGGACGTGCCGATCGAGTCGAAGATGGTCACCCGGGCCATCGCCTCCGCGCAGACCCAGGTCGAGCAGCAGAACTTCGAGATCCGCAAGAACGTCCTCAAGTACGACGAGGTGCTGAACCGCCAGCGCGAGGTCATCTACGGCGAGCGCCGCCGGGTGCTGGAGGGCGAGGACCTCCAGGAGCAGGTCGGCCACTTCATGGACGACACCGTCGAGGCGTACGTCCGGGCCGCCACCGGCGAGGGCTTCGAGGACGACTGGGACCTCGACAAGCTCTGGACCGCGCTCAAGCAGCTCTACCCGCTCACCCTGGACCTGGAGGACCTGGAGGAGGAGGCCGGCGGCACCGCGGGCCTCACCCCGGAGTTCCTCACCAAGGTCATCCAGGAGGACGTCCAGGCGCAGTACGGCGCCCGCGAGGACCAGCTCGGCACCGAGATCATGCGCGAGCTGGAGCGCCGCGTCGTGCTGTCGGTGCTGGACCGCCGCTGGCGCGAGCACCTCTACGAGATGGACTACCTCCAGGAGGGCATCGGCCTGCGGGCCATGGCGCAGCGCGACCCGCTGGTCGAGTACCAGCGCGAGGGCTTCGACATGTTCACCGCGATGATGGAGGGCATCAAGGAGGAGTCCGTCGGCTACCTGTTCAACCTGGAGGTCCAGGTCGAGCAGCAGGTCGAGGAGGTCCCGGTCGAGGACGCCCAGGTCGTGCTCGACAAGCTGGAGAAGGACGCCGCCCGCCCGGAGATCAAGGCCAAGGGCCTGGAGGCCCCCAAGCCGCAGCGGCTGCACTACACGGCCCCCTCGGACGAGGTCGGCGGCGGTGTGGTCGAGGGCGACTTCGAGGACCTCGGCGCGGAGGACGAGGGCGACGGGATGACCCGCGCCGAGCGCCGCAAGGCGGCCAAGTCGGCCAAGGGTCGCCGCCGCAAGGGCTGAGCCGGCGGCCGGTCCGCGCTTCGGACCGGCCCGCCGCCGGGCAGGGCGCCGCTCCCGTACGGGGGCGGCGCCCCGCGCCGTTTCCGGGGGCGCCGCGAGCGGACCGCGGGCGGGCGGCGCGGGGGTGCGGGCGGCGTTCACCGGGCCTCCACGGCGGTGCACTGCCACTGGCCGGAGGGGCCGCGGGGCTCCAGCCGGAACGCCACCACGTGGTGCCGGGTGCCGAGGTCCACCCGGACACAGGCCTCGACCGCGCCCGGGGAGGGCGAGCGGTCGTGCACCGGGCCGAGCCGCGGCCGCTCGTCGGCGCGGGTCCGGCGCAGGGTGCCGGCCCGGACCAGGGTGGAGAGCTGGCCGTAGCAGTCCAGGGTGGTGTGGCGCAGCAGCTGGCCGGACGGCCGGGCGCCGGTGAGCACCTCCACCAGCCGGTGGGCGAACCTGGTGCTCAGGGCGTCGAGCGGTTCGCGGGCCGGAGCGCCGGTGCACCCGGCCCGGGGGCGGCGGGGCCGGCGCGGGGGCCCCGGGTGGTGGTCCCGGGCGGTGCCGGGGGAGCGGGAGGGGCGTGCGGAGAGCACGGCGGGCGGGCCGAAGGGCGGTGCGGCGCGGTTCGGGCACGTGGTCATGGGCCTTCCTCGGGGGCGGTCGGCGTGGGGCCGGTGCGGTGGTGCGGGTACGGACGGGTCCTTGCTAGTGGCCGCCCGATGGGGTCGGCAACGGGTTTGCCGTGGTCTCCCGAACGACCCCGAAGTTCACCTATCCGGGTGAGCCGGCCCGTGCGGCGGCTGGCCTGCGGGCATCCCCGTGGGCGCCGGGTTGACGCGCCGGGGAGGGTGGCGGGGCCCGAAAGGGGACGGTCCGTTCGGCAGGACGGGCGTTGCGCCCGGGGCCGGTCCGCGCGCAGGATCGAAGGCCGGGCGGTACGCCTCGCACGGCGGCCGTCCCGGCACGGCACCGACACCGACACCGGCACCGGCACCGGCACCGACACCGGCACCGACTCCGCACCAGCACCGCCCCGACGACGACAGGCGGCCGGTATGACGACATGGGTATCCGGGACACGTCCGGCGCCGCCGCCGAGCGGCGGCGCTCCCCGGCGCGGCCTGGTGCTGGGCGGCGGCGGCATGCTCGGCGCGGCCTGGACGGTCGGCGCGCTGTGCGCCGTCGAGGAGGCGACCGGCCGGGCAGCGGGCGACGCGGAGGTGCTGCTCGGCACCTCGGCGGGCGCGATCCTCGGCGCCCTGCTCGCGGGCGGGGCGGACGCCGGCCAGCTGCGCGACCACCAGCGGGGCCTGCCGGTCACCTCCGGGCCGCTGGCCGGGACCGACTTCGACTACGACACGGCGGTCGGCGGCGCGCTGCCGCCGCGCCCCCGGGCGGGCATCGGCTCGCCCGGCCTGCTGCGGGACGCCGTCCGGCACCCGCGCACCTACCCCTGGCTCACCATGGTCTCGGCGATGGCGCCGCACGGCCGGGGCTCGCTGGCGTCGGTCGGCGCGCTGGTCGGCGGCCTGTTCGGCGACGGCGCCCCCGGTACCCGGGGCGGTCCCGGCGAGGGCGGCTGGCCGGCGGGTTCGGCGCTGAGGGTCGTCGCGGTGGACTACCGCAGCGGCCGCCGGGTGGTCTTCGGCGATCCCGGCGCACCCCCCGCCCGGGTCGGGGAGGCGGTGATGGCCTCCTGCGCGATCCCCGGCTGGTTCGCGCCCGTCCCGGTCGGCGGCACCGAGTACGTGGACGGCGGCTGCTGGTCGGCCACCAACGCCGACCTGCTGCTGGACCGGGGCCTCGACGAGGTGTTCGTGCTCGCCCCGATGGCACTGCGTCCCGACCCGCCGGGGCGCTCGGAGCCCGACGGCGGCGCGTCCGCCGCCACGCGCGCCCGGCGCGTGCAGGAGTGGCTGCACGCCGCGCGCGAACGGGACCGTCCGAGCGGGGTGCTCGCCCAGCTGGTCGCCCGCTACCGCCGGACGGTGACCCGCCAGCTGATGCGCGAGGCCCGGCTGCTGCGGGCCGGCGGCGTGCGCGTCCACCTGCTCGCGCCCACCCCCGCCGACCTGCGCGTGATGGGGCCGAACATGATGGACCCGGCCCGCCGCGGCCCCGTCCTGGAGAGCGCGCTGGACACCTGCCGGCGCTCCCTGGAGGCCGCGCGCTGACGGTGCGCGGAGCCGGGCCGCCCGGTCCGCCGGTGCGGGGGTGATCACGGCCGGCCGTCCGGAGCTTATTCTTGGGGGCGCTGGAAGCTGTGCCGCTGGACGAACCGGAGAGTGCCACCGATGCGCGTGTACGTGCCCACCACCCTGACCGGCCTGGCGGCGGCGCACTCGGGCGGCGCGCTGGAGCAGTCCGCGGCGTACGCCGTGACGCCCGCGCTGCGCGAGTGGTACGTCAGCGACGACCTGGAGGAACTGGAGTACGCGGCGCTGAACCGGGCCGCGCAGTCCTCGCTGCGCCTGCTGGCCGCCACCCCCGACGCCCCGCGCCGGCGCGTCGTCGTGGCGCTCGACGTCGCCGACTCGGCGGTCAGGCCGTTCCCCGGCGACGAGTACCAGGACCAGGCCTCGCTCGGCCGGGTGGTGCTGGCCGGCCCGGTGAAGCTGGCCAAGGCGGCCGCGGTGCACGCGGACGTCGCCGACGCGGACGTGGTGGCCGACGTGACGGCGGCCGTCGAGGCGGTGACGGCCGCGGACGCCGGCGACCAGGACGCCCAGTTCACCGTGGACGGCGCCGAGGACCACGACCTGCTCTGGTTCGCCACCCAGGAGATCGCCGCCCTGCTGGCCTGAGGGCCGGTGCGCACCCCGCGGGCCGGGTGAGCCCCGTCCTACCGGTCCGGCGCCGCCCGGCGCTACCGTTCACGGGTGCGCACTCATATCGTCTGGGACTGGAACGGAACGCTCTTCCACGACATGGAGGCGGTGCTCGGCGCGAGCAACGCCGCCTTCGCGACCGTCGGCGTGGGCCCGATGACGCTGCAGGAGTACCGGGAGCAGTACGAGATCCCGATCCCCCGGTTCTACCGGCGGCTGCTCGGCCGGATGCCCTCCGACGACGAGTGGCTGCGCCTGGACGACGCGTTCCACGACCGCTACCGCGAACTGAGCACCGCCTGCGGCCTCACCGAGGGCGCCCGTGAGCTGCTGGACGGCTGGCGGGCGGCCGGGCGCAGCCAGTCGCTGCTGTCCATGTACGAGCACGAGCGGCTGCTGCCGGTGGTCGAGGGCTTCGGCCTGACCGGCCAGTTCCTGCGGGTGGACGGGCGCAGCGGCCCGGCCGGCGGCCAGAAGGCCGAGTACCTGGTCCGGCACCTGGCCGCGCTCGGCGCACAGGTGGACCCGGCCCGCACGGTGCTGATCGGCGACGCGGCGGACGACGCCCTGGCCGCGCTGGACGCGGGCGCGCACGCGGTGCTGTACACCGGCGGCTCGCACACCCGGGAGAAGCTGGAGCCGGTCGGCGTGCCGGTGGTGGACACCCTGGCGGAGGCGGTGGAGCTGGCCGGCCGGCTCGCCGGGTAGCGGCGGCCGGGCGTGGCGCGGGCCACGTCCACCGTTGGCGTGTCCGGGCGGGCGAAGCGGCCCGCCGCTGGTCAGGCTGGACGGGTGCCGGGCCCGTCGTCGGAACGGGCCGGCCGCCCGACGAGGAGCGGAGCCCGCCATGCCCATCGACGCAGTCACCCAGGTCCCGGTACCGGGCAACGAGCCGGTGCTCGGCTACGCGCCCGGCAGCCCGGAGCGGGAGCGTCTGGTGCGCCGGCTGGACGACCTCGCGGCCGAGCAGATCCCGCTGCCGATGACCATCGGCGGCGAGCAGCGGTTCGGCGGCGGCGAGCGGATCGACGTCGTCCAGCCGCACCACCACGCGGCCCGGCTGGGCGTGCTCGGCAACGCCACCCGGGAGGACGCCCGGGCCGCGGTGGACGCCGCGCTGGCGGCCGGGCGGGAGTGGCGCTCGCTCTCCTTCGACGACCGGGCGGCGGTCTTCCTGCGCGCCGCCGACCTGCTGGCCGGGCCGTGGCGGGAGACGCTCAACGCGGCCACCATGCTCGGGCAGTCCAAGACCGCCCAGCAGGCGGAGATCGACTCGGCCTGCGAGCTGATCGACTTCTGGCGCTGGAACGTGCACTTCGCCCGGGAGATCCTGGCCGACCAGCCGGTCTCCTCGCCGGGGGTGTGGAACCGCACCGACCACCGCCCGCTGGAGGGCTTCGTCTACGCGATCACCCCGTTCAACTTCACCGCGATCGCCGGCAACCTGCCGACCGCGCCCGCGCTGATGGGCAACACGGTGGTGTGGAAGCCCGCGCCGGGCCAGACGCTGGCCGCGCACTACCTGATGCGGCTGCTGGAGGCGGCCGGGCTGCCGCCGGGGGTGGTCAACCTGGTCACCGGCGACGGGCAGCAGCTGTCCGCGGTGGCCCTCGCCGACCCCGCCCTGGCCGGGCTGCACTTCACCGGGTCCACCGCGACCTTCCGCTCGCTCTGGCAGACCGTCGGCGCCAACATCGGCGGCTACCGGGCGTACCCGCGGATCGTCGGGGAGACCGGCGGCAAGGACTTCCTGCTGGCGCACCGCTCGGCCGACCCGGAGATCCTCAAGGCGGCCCTGATCCGCGGCGCCTTCGAGTACCAGGGCCAGAAGTGCTCGGCGCTCTCCCGCGCCTACCTGCCGCGCAGCCTCTGGCAGCGGATCAAGGACGACTTCCTCGCCGAGGTGGACGCGCTGGCCGTCGGCGACGTCACCGACCTCTCGAACTTCATGGGCGCGCTGATCGACCGGCGCGCGTTCGAGAAGAACCGGGCGGCCATCGACCGGGCCAAGGCCGACCCGACGGTGGAACTGGCGGCCGGCGGCCAGTACGACGACGCGATCGGCTGGTTCGTGCGCCCGACCGTGCTGGTCTCCTCGGACTTCCGCAACGAGATGTTCCGCACCGAGTACTTCGGCCCGATCCTGGCCGTCCACGTCTACGAGGACTCCCGCTGGGACGACGTGCTGGGCCGGGTCGACGCGGGTGCGCCGTACGGGCTCACCGGCTCGGTGGTCGCCCAGGACCGCTACGCGATCGCGCAGGCGGTGGAGGCGCTGCGGTTCGCCGCCGGGAACTTCTACATCAACGACAAGCCGACCGGCGCCGTGGTCGGCCAGCAGCCCTTCGGCGGCGGCCGGGCGTCCGGCACCAACGACAAGGCGGGCGCCGCGCAGAACCTGCTGCGCTGGACCTCGGCCCGGTCGATCAAGGAGACGTTCGTCCCCCCGACCTCGCACGTCCACCCGCACATGGGCTGAGCGTCCACGCTCCGCCCACGGATCGCGCACGGCGTTCCGCGCGAAGTTTCGGCTTTCGGCGCAAACCGGCAGGCTGATTGGACAAGCTGTCCAGGACGGCTCGATCTTCCTGCAGGTTTGCGCCTGGTTGTCCCCTGACACCTTGGATTGATCCCGTTAGGCTGGCTGGCGTCGTCGGGTGGTTCCGCAGAGGCCAAACGTCTCGTCCTACCCGCTGCAGAGGTGTTCCATGCGCGCCTTGGGATCCTTTCAGCAGGACGGTGCGGCAGGATTGCGGGAGACCCCGGCGGTGCGAACAGAGACCACCACCGAGTCACGCAACGGCGCGCGACAGGAGCCAAGAAGTCATGCAGACCAAGCTGGACGCAGCCAAGGCCGAACTGCTCAGGAAGGCAGCAGCAGCCGCTGAGAACAGCCAGGTGGGGGGAGCGGCGCCGGGGGAGGGACTGAGCAACGGCGCTCTGTCCGCGTACCTGCACCACTACTACCTCCACACGGCGCCGGAGGACCTGGTCGACCGCGACCCGGTCGACGTCTACGGCGCGGCCGCCTCGCACTACCGCCTGGGGCTCAAGCGCCCGCAGGGCACCGCCGAGGTGCGGGTGCACACCCCCTCGGTCGAGGAGAACGGCTGGTCCTGCGGCCACACGGTGGTCGAGGTCGTCACCGACGACATGCCCTTCCTGGTCGACTCGGTGACCAACGAGCTGTCCCGCCAGGACCGCGCCATCCACGTCGTCATCCACCCCCAGCTGGTCGTCCGCCGTGACATCACCGGCAAGCTGCTGGAGATCCTCGACGTCGACGCCTGCGCCCGCAGCCAGGCCGCCGGCACCGAGTGGCCGGCCGACGCGACCGTCGAGTCGTGGATGCATATCGAGATCGACCGCGAGACCGACCGCGACGACCTGCGCGAGATCGAGACCAACCTGCGCCGCGTGCTCGGCGACGTCCGCGAGGTCGTCGAGGACTGGTCCAAGATGCGCGACTCCGCGCTGCGCCTGGCCGACGAGCTCGCCGAGCAGCCCCCGGCCGGCCTGCCCGAGCAGGAGGTCGGCGAGGCCTGGGAGCTGATGCGCTGGCTCGCCGACGACCACTTCACCTTCCTCGGCTACCGCGAGTACGACCTCGTCGAGCACGAGGGCGAGGAGGTCCTGCGGGCCGTCGCCGGCACCGGCCTCGGCATCCTGCGCTCCGACCCGGTCACCCGCGACGAGCAGCACCACGCCGTCAGCGAGGCCTTCGGCCGGCTCTCCGCGCCGGTGCGCGCCAAGGCCCACGAGAAGAAGCTGCTCGTCCTCACCAAGGCCAACAGCCGCGCCACCGTGCACCGCCCCGCCTACCTCGACTACGTCGGCGTGAAGAAGTTCGACGCCAACGGCGAGGTCATCGGCGAGCGCCGCTTCCTCGGCCTGTTCTCGGCCGCCGCCTATACCGAGTCGGTCGGCCGCATCCCGGTGGTCCGCCGCAAGGTCCAGGACGTCATCGCCGACTCCGGCTTCTCCACCGAGAGCCACGACGGCCGCGACCTGCTGCAGATCCTGGAGACCTTCCCCCGGGACGAGATCTTCCAGACCCGGGCCGCCGAGCTGCTCCAGATCGCCACCAGCGTCCTCTACCTCCAGGAGCGCCGCCGGCTGCGGCTGTTCCTGCGCCAGGACGAGTACGGGCGCTACTTCTCCGCGCTGGTCTACCTGCCGCGCGACCGCTACACCACCCGCATCCGGCTGCGCCTCATGGACATCCTGATGCAGGAGCTCAACGGCGCCTCGATCGACTACACGGTCTGGTCGACGGAGTCGGTGCTGACCCGTCTGCACTTCGTCGTCCGGGTCACCCCCGGCAGCGAGCTGCCGCAGCTGACCGACGCCGAGGTCGAGCGGATCGAGGCCAAGCTGGCCGAGGCCGCCCGGTTCTGGATGGACGGCTTCAACGACCAGCTGCACGTCGAGCTGGGCGAGGAGCGGGCCGCCGAGCTCTCCCGCAAGTACGCCAACGCCTTCCCCGACGGCTACCGCGCCGACTTCACCGCGCGCACCGCCGTCGCCGACCTCAAGCAGATCGAGTCGCTGCACGGCGAGGGCGACTTCCGGCTCAACCTGTACCAGCCGGTCGGCGCCGGCGACGACGAGCGCCGCTTCAAGATCTACCGGGTGGGCGGCCCGATCTCGCTCACCGAGGTGCTGCCGGTCCTCCAGCGCCTGGGCGTCGAGGTGCTCGACGAGCACCCCTACGCGCTGACCCGCTCCGACCACACCACCGCCTGGGTCTACGACTTCGGCCTGCGGCTGCGCGAGGCCGTCGAGCTCACCGACGAGGCCCGCGAGCGCTTCCAGGAGACCTTCGCCGCCACCTGGACCGGCAAGGCCGAGAACGACGGCTTCAACGAGCTGGTCCTCACCGCCGGGCTGACCTGGCGCCAGGCGATGATGCTGCGCGCGTACGCCAAGTACCTGCGCCAGGCGGGCTCCACGTTCTCCCAGGACTACATGGAGGACGCGCTCCGCAACAACACCCACACCACCCGCCTGCTGGTGAACCTCTTCGAGGCCCGGCTGAGCCCCAGCCACCAGCAGGGCGCGCTGGAGCTGACCGAGGGCATCCTGGAGGAGCTGGCCGGCGCGCTGGACGAGGTCGTCTCGCTGGACGAGGACCGCATCCTGCGCTCCTTCCTCCACCTCATCAAGGCGACCCTGCGGACCAACTTCTTCCAGCACGACGGCTCGGGCGCGTGGCACTCCTACGTGTCGATGAAGTTCGACCCGAAGGCCATCCCGGACCTGCCGGCCCCGCGTCCGGCGTTCGAGATCTGGGTCTACTCGCCGCAGGTCGAGGGCGTGCACCTGCGCTTCGGCAAGGTCGCCCGCGGCGGTCTGCGCTGGTCCGACCGGCGCGAGGACTTCCGCACCGAGATCCTCGGCCTGGTCAAGGCGCAGATGGTGAAGAACACCGTCATCGTGCCGGTCGGCTCCAAGGGCGGCTTCGTCGCCAAGCAGCTGCCGGACCCGTCGGTCGACCGCAACGCCTGGCTGGCCGAGGGCGTCGCGTCCTACAAGACCTTCATCTCGGCGCTGCTGGACATCACCGACAACCTGGTCGGCGGCGAGGTCGTCCACCCGGCCGACGTGGTCCGCCACGACGAGGACGACACCTACCTGGTCGTCGCCGCCGACAAGGGCACCGCGACCTTCTCCGACATCGCCAACGGCGTCGCCGAGTCCTACGGCTTCTGGCTGGGCGACGCGTTCGCCTCCGGCGGCTCGGCCGGCTACGACCACAAGGGCATGGGCATCACCGCCCGCGGTGCCTGGGAGTCGGTCAAGCGCAACTTCCGCGAGCTGGGCCACGACACCCAGAGCGAGGACTTCACCGTCGTCGGCATCGGCGACATGTCCGGTGACGTCTTCGGCAACGGCATGCTGCTCAGCGAGCACATCCGGCTGGTCGCGGCCTTCGACCACCGCCACATCTTCCTCGACCCCAACCCGGACGCGGCCGTCTCCTACGCCGAGCGCCGCCGCCTCTTCGAGGTGCCGCGCAGCTCCTGGGACGACTACGACAAGTCGCTGATCTCGGCGGGCGGCGGCGTCTTCCCGCGCAGCGCCAAGTCGATCCAGCTGTCGCCCCAGGTGCGGGCCGTGCTGGGGGTCTCCGACACCCGGCTCACCCCGGCCGAGCTGATGAAGGCCGTTCTCCAGGCGCCCGTCGACCTGTTCTGGAACGGCGGCATCGGCACCTACGTCAAGGCCTCCACCGAGACCAACGCCGAGGTCGGCGACAAGGCCAACGACGCCATCCGCGTCAACGGCGAGCAGGTCCGCGCCCGGGTCGTCGGCGAGGGCGGCAACCTCGGCTGCACCCAGCTCGGCCGCATCGAGTACGCCGCCAACGGCGGCCCCGAGGGCACCGGCGGCTGGATCAACACCGACGCCATCGACAACTCGGCCGGCGTGGACACCTCGGACCACGAGGTCAACATCAAGATCCTGCTCAACCAGGTGGTCGCCGACGGCGACATGACGGTCAAGCAGCGCAACACCCTGCTCGCCGAGATGACCGACGAGGTCGGCCGCCTCGTGCTGCGCAACAACTACGCGCAGAACGTGGTGCTGGCCAACGCGGTCGCCCAGGCGCACAGCATGGTCAACGTCCACTCCCGGATGATCAACCGCCTGGAGGCGGACGGCCGGCTCGACCGGGCCCTGGAGTTCCTGCCCACCGAGCGGCAGATCCGCGAGCGCCAGCAGAACGGCCGGGGCCTGTCCCAGCCCGAGATGTCGGTGCTGCTCGCCTACACCAAGATCACCCTGGCCGACGAGCTGCTCGCCACCGACCTGCCCGACGACCCGTTCTTCCGCACCGCGCTGCACGACTACTTCCCGAGTGCGCTGCGCGGCCGGTTCGCCGAGCAGATCGACCGGCACCCGCTGCGCCGCGAGATCATCACCACGCTGATCGTCAACGACACGATCAACCGTGGCGGCTGCACCTTCGCCTTCCGCCTGAAGGAGGAGACCGGCGCCACCTACGAGGAGGTCGCCCGCACCCACACCGCCGCCCGGGCCGTCTTCGGCCTGGAGGAGATCTGGTCGGAGATCGAGGGCCTGGACAACAAGGTCCCCGCCCGGGCGCAGACCAAGATGCGGCTGCACGCGCGCCGCCTCGTCGAGCGCGCCACCCGGTGGATGCTCAACAACCGGCGCCAGCCGCTGGACATCGCCGGCACCATCGAGTTCTTCCACGACCGGGTCAACCAGGTCTGGGGCTCGCTGCCCAAGCCGCTGCGCGGCGAGGACCTCGTCTGGTTCGAGAAGATCTACGGCGAGCTCACCGGGGCCGGCGTCCCGGAGGAGCTGGCCACCCGGATCGCGGGCCTGTCCTCGACCTTCCCGACCCTGGACATCACCGAGGTCGCGGACCGCTCCGGCAAGGACGTCGCCCAGGTCGCCGAGCTCTACTACGACCTCGCCGACCGCCTCCAGATCACCCACCTGCTCGACCGCATCATCGAGCTGCCCCGCACCGACCGCTGGTCGTCGATGGCCCGCGCCGCCATCCGCGAGGACCTCTTCGCGGCCCACGCGGCCCTGACCGCCGACATCCTGGCCTGCGGCCCCGACGACGCGGCCCCCGAGGAGCGCTACACGGCCTGGGCGGACCTCAACTCCACCCTGCTGAACCGCGCCAAGAGCACCCTCGACGACATAAGGGGTTCGGACAACTACGAGCTGTCCAGCCTCTCCGTCGCGATGCGCGTCATCCGCACCCTGCTCCGCACGGGCTCGATGCGCTGACCCCGGCCGGCACGGCAGTACGGCGGGCCCGCGTCCTCCCCCGGACGCGGGCCCGCCGTCGTGCTGTCCGGGCGCGGAACTCCCGGGGGCCCGCGGACAGGTGGAGGTGTGGAGTTGTCGCAGCGGGGACGGATACGGGATGGCGATCAGTGGGCGTTCGGGGAGCTGTTCGACGAGACGGCGGGTGATCTGTACCGCTACGCGGTGCGGTCCACCGGGGACTGGGCGGTCGCGGAGGACGTCGTCCAGCTGACCTTCCTGGAGGGGTGGCGGCTGCGGCACAAGCTGCGGGACGACGACGGGGCGGTGCGGCCCTGGCTGTTCGGGATCGCGGCGAACGTGCTGCGCAACACCGCCCGGACGGCGCGCCGGCACCGGGCCGCGATGGAACGGCTGCCGCCCCGGGAGACGGTGCCGGACTTCGCCGACGAGCTGGTGGGGCGGCTCGACGACAGCGCGCAGCTGGCCGCCGCCCGGCGGGCGCTCGGGCGGCTGCGCAAGGCCGAGCGGGAGGTGTTCGGGCTCTGCGTGTGGGCGGGGCTGGACTACGCGAGCGCGGCCGAGGCCCTGGGGGTGCCGATCGGCACGGTGCGTTCGCGGCTCTCGCGCGCCCGCACCAAGCTGCGCGCGCTTGCCGAGGAAGAGCTGCGGAACGGGCGGGAACCGCGCCCGGCCCCCGGACAGGTACGGGTTGGCCGCGTCGGAGCGGCCCGGTCGATACGGGAGACGAACCGATGAACGAGGACGAACGCGCCGAGCTGGACCGGCTGGTGCCGGGACCGGCGAGGCCCGAGCTCTCCGCCGACCGCCACCGGTTGTTGAGGGGACATCTGATGAGTGAGATCCGGGAGACGAAGCCCGCGCGGGCCCGTCGCGGCAGGCTCGGCTGGGTGGCGCTGCCCGCGCTGGCGGGCGGACTGGCGCTGGCGTTGGCGCTGACCAACGGCGGCGGCGACGGCGCCCCGGCGCCGCAGCAGCAGGCCCGGCAGGCTCCGCAGGACGCGCAGGCCCAGCCGGCCCCGCAGCAGAGCGCCGGCACGCTGAACGCCGCCCCGGTGGGGGCCGTCCAGCTGCTGAGCCAGGCCGCCGACACCGCGGCCGGCAAGCCCGACCCGAAGCCGGGCAAGGGCCAGTTCGTGTACGTGGAGAGCCTGGTGGCGTTCGGCAGCAGCAACATCGCCACCGGCGAGTCGAAGGTCGACCCCGCGCACCGCCGCCAGATCTGGCTGTCGGTGGACGGCAGCCAGTGGGGCGTGCTCAAGGAGGGGCAGGGGCAGGGCGGCAAGCCCAACGCCCCGGAGAAGGTCAAGCCCGGGGAGCCGGCACCGCGCGCCGACGGCGGCATGTGGCTCGACCCGAACACCAGGCCGGGCCTCAACGCCCCGACGTACGCGTACCTGGCCACGCTGCCGACCGACCCGGACGCGCTGCTGAAGAAGATCTACACCGAGACCAAGGGCATGGGCCCGGGCCCCGACCAGGAGGCCTTCGTGACGATCGGCGACGTGCTGCGCGAACAGATCGCCCCGCCGGCCGTCAGCGCCGCGCTCTACCGGGCCGCCGCGAAGATCCCCGGCGTCACCGTGGTGGACGACTCGGTGGACGCCTCCGGCCGGCACGGCGTGGCCGTGGCGCGCGTGGACGGCGGCATCCGCACCGAGTGGATCTTCGACCCGAAGACCCACGAGTTCCTGGGCGAGCGCACCGTGGTCGCCGCCGAGGGCAACGACTTCGGCAAGCCGGGCACCGTGACCGGCCACTCCGCCGTCCTCGCCAGCACCGTCGTCGACCAGCCCGGGGTGGAGCCCCAGCAGAAGAACGCCTGAGCCGTGACGGCTCCTTCGAGAGACAGGTGAAGCTGTGGGGCCCGGTGCAAGCGGGCCCCACAGCCGTCTCCGGGCGCGCCCCGGCGGTACGGCGCGTCAGGCCGCCGCGCGGGGGCCGGAATCGGCGCCGGCGAACGTCCCGCTCCTGACGGGCTCCGCCCGCGCCGTGGTCGCGGCGGGGCGGTCGGTCTCCTCCCCGTCGTCTTCCGTCCCCCGAAGCCTCAGCGGGCCGCCGCGCGTTGCAGGGCGCTGGCGAGGAGGGCGAGGTCGGTGGGGCCGTTGCCCAGTTCGCGGACGGGGCGGCGGGCGGGCGGGGCGCCGAGGGTGAGGGGGTCGATGGCGACGACGGTGGGGCGCAGGGTCGCGGTGCGGGGGATGCGGCCGCTGATGCGGGCGGTCTGGAAGGCGGTGACGCCGCCGTCGGGGAGGCGGAGGTAGCCGCGGCCGGGGGTGGTCTCGGGGAGGGCGGCGGCGTCGCCGAGGTGGATGAGGAGGTCGGAGTCGGCCGGGTCGTCGGTGCGCAGGGCGATGCGCAGCAGGGCGGCCTCGTCGACCTCGGTGCCGGTGGTCTCGTCGGGCCGGCCGGTGGTGACGGCGAGGTGCACGCCGAGCGGGCCTCCGCGGCGGGCGACGGCGGCGAGGGCGCGGGCCAGCGGCCGGCCGACCGGGGAGGTGGGGGAGAGCAGGGCGTCGTAGTCGTCGACCACGACGACGAGGCGCGGCGGGCACGGTCCGGCGGCCGGGGCGGCGGCCTGGGCGGCGGGGGAGTCGGGGCTGCGCGGGTGGATGACGCGGGGTCCGGCGGCCGGGGCGGCCGGGGCGGCCGGGGCGCCGACGGTGGCGGGGACCGGGACGGGCTCGCCGTCGAGGATGCGGGCGGCGTGCCAGGAGGCGAAGTCCAGCCCGTCGAAGAGCTGTTCGCGCAGCGCCAGCTCGTCCTCCAGCGCCTCGGCGGCGAGCAGCGCGGCGCGCGGGTCGGCGGCGGCGTTGACCCGGCCGGTGACGTGCGGCAGTTCGCTGCACCCGGCGAGGCCGTCCTCGGTGGCCCGCCCCTCGACGATGCTGACGGCGAGCCGTTCGGGCCGCTCGGAGGCGGCCAGCGAGGCGACCAGGGTGCGCAGCAGCTCGGTCTTCCCGGAGCCGCGGGCGCCGCCGATCAGCAGGTGGGGGCCGCCCGGGTCGGGGGAGGGGAGGGCGAGCTCGGGGTCGGCGAGGTCGAGCACGCACAGCTCGTCGCGGGTGGTGCCGAGCAGGGCGGTGGCGGCGCCGATGCCGCCGGCGTGCGCGGCCCAGCGGGCGGAGAGCTTGGCCGGGGTGACGGTGTCCAGCTGGAGCAGGTCGAGCAGGCGCAGCGCGTCCGGCAGCGGTCCGCGGTTGGCCGGGGTGGCCTCGCGCAGCGGGGCGAGGACGCGGGCGAGCCGTTCGGCCCAGGCGTCCGAGACGGCGTCCAGGGAGACCTCGTGCAGCGTCTCGCGGCCGCGGGTGACCGGCCCCGGGCGGTCGAGCGAGAGCTGGGTGCCGACCTCGCCGGTGATCAGCGCGGTGGCGCCGAGGCCGCGGGGCAGCAGCTCGGGCTGTTCGGCGAGGCAGACCGGGAAGATGCCGACGGCCGGGCCCTGGCGCAGCAGCAGGTCGAGCGCCAGCCGGGCGGACTCGGTGCCCGGGCGGCCGTCGACCACGACGACGGTGGCGGGGTGGCCGCCGAGGCCGACCGGGCCGCTGAGCCGGGCGGTGAGTTCGGTGAGCCGGGCGGTGGCCTGCTCGTCGTCGAGGCCGAGCAGCAGCCGGCAGTCCTGGCCCTCGGCGGGGCGCAGGTGGGGCAGCCACAGGGCCCAGGCCCAGGTGTCGGCGCGGTCCTGCGGGGGGCGGGCCGGGTCGGCGTCGACCACGACCAGGCTGAGCCCGGTCGGCGGGTGCAGGGCGGCGAGCTGGGCGACGACGGCGCGGGTGAGCGCGTCGAGGCGTTCGCGCGGGCCGCTGAGACCGAGGCTGCCGGCGGTCTGGAGGTCGACGGTGACCGGGACGGCGGGCAGCACGGTGCCGGGGGAGGTGCCGGGGCCGCCGGGCCGGTCGGCGGTGCCGAGCCGCAGGGTGAGCGCGTCGGGGTGGCCGGGGCCGCGCTCCCAGAGCCGGGGGCCGGGGCCGAGGGCGTTGAGCAGCAGGGTGGCGAGGTCGGGCCAGCGCTCGCGCTGGGCGGCGGCCTGCCGGGTGCGGACGGCGGCGTGGTGGCGCTCGGCGCTCTCCTCGGCCGGTTCGGCGGCGGAGCGGCCGAGCCGCAGCGAGAGCAGGCCGCGCCCGCGCCCGGCGGGCGGTTCGGGGGCGGCGGGCGGTTCGGCGGCGGGCGGCGCGGGGCGGACCGGGGCCGGGGCGGCGAGCTGGAGGTGGCCGTGGCCGTCGGGCAGCGCGGCGCGGACGGGCGCCCCGGCGACGTCCCGGGGTTCCGGGGCGGTGACCCGCAGGGTGGTCTCGCCGATCCGCAGCAGGCCGGTGCCGTCCAGCGGGACGGCCTCCTCGGGCGGGCCGGGCGGGACGATCCGGCCGTCGACGGTGGTGCCGTTGGTGGAGCCGAGGTCGCGGACGCCCACCGTGCCGTCGTCGGCGAGGTGCAGGGCGAGGTGGAGCCGGGAGACGTCGGGGTCGTCGACCGGGACGTCGGCCTCGCCGGAGCGGCCGACCCGGATCTCCCGGCCGTGCAGGCGGTGCACGCCGCCGGCGTCGGGTCCGCCGACGACGCGCAGCTCGGCGGCGGCCGGGGTGTCGTCCGGGTCGTCGGCGGTCGGGTCCGGCTCGTTCAGGGAGAGGACGGCGCCGTCGAGCAGCGGGGGGTGGCCGAGCAGCGTGTGCTCGTCCACCCGGTGCGCCCCGGCGTAGAGGTGCACATGGGTCGCCGCCCGTGGCCCGCGCACGCCGACCGCGCCCGCGAGGGCGCCCGCGAGGGCGCCGAGCGCGGTGCCGACGGGAGCGGTGACCAGCACGTCCACATAGGGGATGGCGGAGCCGGCGGCTGCCGGGCCGCTGCGCGGTCGGAGGACGGTCAGCCGGATCTGCATCTCGCCCGCGGTCCCTTCTGCTGGTGTGACGCCTTGTGCCGCTGCCTCGGGCCGCTGCGGGTGAGCGGGGATGGCCGCGACACCGCTTGGGCCACAAGAGTGGCGAGTGTCATCCTGCCATCCGTCACGGACAGTCCGCGCACCGTACCGGATTTGACGATCTTGCGATCATCGCCATGGTGGAGGCGACGGGGAATCAGGTCAACCGGCGCCCGGAAGGGCAGACCCCGCGACCCCCGTGGAACCGTCCGCGAACGCTCCGGGTCTTCCCGTAGGGGATGTCCCCCAACCCGGGCGAACGCCCCTGCCGGTCACCCCGAAAACGTCCACGGACCCCGTTAGAGTGGCCGGAACACGGGCCCGGCAGGCTCACCGCACCGGCGGAGGAGCGCCCCGCGCGGGCGGCACGACGAGGAGTGCGAGTGCGGCCAGTCGGCAGCAAGTATCTGCTGGAGGAGACCCTCGGACGGGGGGCCACCGGCACCGTCTGGCGCGGCCGGGTCCGCGCCGACGTCGAGGTGCCCGGCAGCGCGCCGGGGCAGCTGGTGGCGATCAAGATCCTTCGCGAGGAGCTCGCCGCCGACCCGGACGTGGTGATGCGCTTCCTGCGGGAGCGCTCGGTGCTGCTGCGGCTGACCCACCCGAACATCGTCAAGGTCCGCGACCTGGTCGTCGAGGGCGAGCTGCTGGCGCTGGTGATGGACCTCGTGGACGGCCCCGACCTGGCCCGCTACCTGCGCGAGCAGGGCCCGTTCAGCCCGATCGCGGGCGCCCTGCTGATGGCCCAGGTCGCCGACGCGCTGGCCGCCAGCCACGCCGACGGCATCGTGCACCGCGACCTCAAGCCGGCCAACGTGCTGCTCGCCACCGCCGTCGTCGACGCGACCGAGCAGATGCACCCGATGCTGACCGACTTCGGCATCGCCCGGCTCGCCGACTCCCCGGGGATCACCCGCAGCCACGAGTTCGTCGGCACCCCCGCGTACGTCGCGCCGGAGTCCGCCGAGGGCCGGCCGCAGACCTCCGCAGTGGACGTCTACGGCGCCGGGATCATGCTGTACGAGCTGGTCACCGGCCGCCAGCCGTTCCAGGGCGACAGCCCGCTGGCGATCCTGCACGCGCACCTCGCCCAGGAGCCGCAGCGGCCGTCGACCATGCCGGAGCCGCTCTGGACGGTGATCGAGCGCTGCCTGCGCAAGGACCCGGCGCAGCGGCCGAGCGCGGTGTCGCTGGCGGGCGCCCTGCGGGTGGTCGCGGCGGGGGTGGGCGTGCACGCCTCCCCGGCGGCCGTGGACGCGGCGCTCGCCGTCGGCGCGCTGCTCGCGCCCGACCCGCAGCCGGCCGCCGTGCCGGGCGCGCCGGTGGGCGTGCCCGGGGGACTGCCGGGGGACGTGCCGTCCGGCGCCGAGGACCGCACCCAGGTGCTCCCGGCCGGCCAGCAGCCCGGTCAGCAGGGCCGGCCCGACCAGGGGCAGCAGTACGACCCGGCGGCCGCGACCCGGGTGATGGGCACCCAGCCGCCCCCGTTCGACCCGGCGGCCGCGACCCGGGTGATGCCGCCCGCCGCCGTGCCCCCGCCCCCGCCCGGCCCGCCGCAGGCCGAGACCCCGCACCCGTGGCAGACCCAGCTGCGGGCGGCCCGGGACCGCAACCAGCAGACCGAGATCGCCTACTTCGGGCCCGAGGACTTCGAGGCCCCGCCGGTCGCGCCGCCGCCCTACCAGGCCGGAGCGGCCGGCGGGCGCCCACCCCAGGGCGCCCCGCAGGGCTACCAGCAGCCGGGCCGGCACCAGGGCCACCCGGGTCAGCACCCCGGCCAGCAGCCGCCCGGCGGCTACCGGCAGGCCCCGCCGCCCGGCTACGCCCAGCGCCCCCCGGTCGCCCCGCCGCCCTACCAGTCCGGCCAGGGCGGGCCGGGCGGACCGTCCGGGCAGGGCGGACAGGGCGGACAGGGCGGCCACGGAGGCCGCCCGCAGCCGCCCGGCGGCTACAACCAGCCCCCGCAGCCGGCCCCGCCGTACGGCGGCCGGCAGCGGCAGCAGCAGCCCCCGGCGGCCCCGCCGCACCCCGCCCCGCAGCAGGCGGCCCCCGCCGCCCCGCCGCGC
>NZ_JBHYUU010000071.1:0-36068 GCF_042749955.1 Kitasatospora sp. NPDC059462
TGAGCGAGGCGGACCGGCGCCGGATCTCCCGCTCGGGGATGACCGCGATCGAGACCGCCGACGGCCTGGCGCTCTTCGACGCCGCCCTGCGCACCACCGAGCCGGTCGTGGTGCCCACCCGATGGGACGCCCGGGTGCTGCGGGAGTCGGCCCGTTCCGGCGCGCTGCCGGAGCTGCTGCGGAACCTGGTGCCCACCCCGGTGCGGCGCGCGGCCGCGTCCTCGGCCGAGCAGCCCGGGGCGTCGTCGGCGACGGCGCGGCGGCTGGCCGGCCTGCCCGAGCCGCAGCAGTACGAACTGCTGGTGGACCTGGTGCGCACCGAGGCCGCGGCGATCCTCGGCCACGGGCGCGCCGGGTCGATCCGACCGGAGCAGGCGTTCCGTGAGCTGGGCTTCGACTCGCTGACGGCCGTCGAACTCCGCAACCGGCTCGGCGCCGCCACCGGTGTGCGACTGCCGGCCGGCCTGGTCTTCGACTACCCGACGCCCGCCGCGCTGGCCGGCTTCCTGCGCGAGCAGCTGGCCGACGCGCCACGACCCGCCGCCGCCGTGGTCACCGCGACCCGGGGCGACGAGCCGATCGCGATCGTGGCGATGAGCTGCCGCTACCCCGGCGGCGTGCGCACGCCGGAGGAACTCTGGCAGCTGCTCGCCTCCGGCACCGACGCCATCTCCGGGTTCCCCGTCGACCGGGGCTGGGATCTCGGCCTGCTCGCCGCCGACGGCCCCGACGAGGCCGGGACCAGCCACACCCGCGAGGGCGGCTTCCTGCACGACGCGGGCGACTTCGACGCGGCGTTCTTCGGCATCTCGCCGCGCGAGGCGCTGGCGATGGACCCGCAGCAGCGGCTGCTGCTGGAGACCTCCTGGGAGGCGTTCGAGCGGGCCGGGATCGACCCGACCTCGCTGAAGGGCTCGCGGACCGGCGTCTTCGCCGGGGTGATGTACCACGACTACGCCTCCTCGCTGCAGACGGTCCCCGAGGGCGTGGAGGGCTTCCTCGGCACGGGGAACTCGGGCAGCGTCATCTCGGGCCGGCTCTCCTACTCCTTCGGGCTCGAAGGCCCGGCGGTGACGGTGGACACGGCCTGCTCGTCCTCGCTGGTGGCCCTGCACCTGGCGGTGCAGGCGCTGCGCAACGGCGAGTGCACGCTCGCGCTGGCCGGCGGCGTCACCGTGATGGCCGGGCCGGGGGCGTTCGTCGAGTTCAGCCGTCAGCGCGGCCTGGCCGCCGACGGCCGCTGCAAGGCCTTCGGAGCCGGGGCGGACGGCACCGGCTGGGGCGAGGGCGTGGGCATGCTGCTGGTCGAGCGGCTCTCGGACGCCGAGCGCCACGGGCACCCGGTGCTGGCGGTGGTGCGCGGCAGTGCCGTCAACCAGGACGGCGCGTCGAACGGTCTGACGGCGCCCAACGGTCCCGCGCAGCAGCGCGTCATCCAGCAGGCCCTGGCCAACGCCCGCCTCACCCCCGGTGACGTCGACGCGGTGGAGGCGCACGGCACGGGGACCAGGCTCGGCGACCCGATCGAGGCGCAGGCGCTGCTGGCCACCTACGGACAGGACCGTGAACGCCCGCTGTGGCTGGGGTCGTTGAAGTCGAACATCGGTCACACCCAGGCGGCGGCGGGTGTGGGCGGCGTCATCAAGATGGTGCAGGCGCTCCAGCGCGGCGTCCTGCCCCGGACCCTGCACGTGGACGAGCCGTCCCCGCACATCGACTGGTCGACCGGCGCGGTACGGCTGCTGACCGAGCCGGTGGAGTGGCCGGCGGACGGCCGTCCGCGCCGGGCCGGCATCTCCTCGTTCGGCTTCAGCGGGACCAACGCGCACGTCATCGTCGAGCAGGCCCCGGCCGCGCCCGCCGAGCGCCGCCGGGAGGTGGAGAGCAGCGATGGGGCCGCGATCCCGTGGGTGCTGTCCGCCAAGACGCCCGAGGCCCTGCGGGACCAGGCCGCGCGGCTGCTCGCGTACGCGCAGGGGCGGGACGACCTGGGGGCGGCCGACGTGGCGTACTCGCTGGCCACCTCCCGGGCGGCGCTGGAGCACCGCGCGGCGGTGGTAGCGACGGACCCGGCGGGTGCGGTGGAGGGCCTGCGTGCGCTGGTGACCGGTGAGCCGTCCGGGGCGGTGGTCCGCGGGGTCGCGGTGCCCGGGGCGAAGGCGGCGCTGCTGTTCTCGGGGCAGGGGAGTCAGCGGCTGGGGATGGGGCGTGAGCTGCACGCGTCGTTCCCGGTGTTCGCGGCGGCGTTCGACGAGGTCTGCGCTGCCGTGGACGTCCACCTCGGACGGCCGTTGCGGGAGGTGGTGTTCGGTGAGGACGCGGAGCTGCTGGCGCGCACGGAGTTCACCCAGCCGGCGTTGTTCGCGGTCGAGGTGGCGTTGTTCCGGCTGGTGGAGTCGTGGGGGGTTCGTCCCGCCGTCCTGGCCGGGCACTCGATCGGCGAGTTCGCCGCCGCGCACGTCGCGGGCGTCTTCTCGCTGGAAGACGCCGCCGAACTGGTGGTGGCGCGCGGCCGGTTGATGCAGGAGCTGCCGCCGGGCGGGGTGATGGTGGCGGTGCAGGCCTCGGAGGACGAGGTGCTGCCGCTGCTCGCCGGCCGTGAAGAGAGCGTGGGTATTGCGGCGGTCAACGGCCCGTCCTCGGTGGTGCTTTCGGGCGACGAGGACGCCGTCGCAGAGGTCGTCGCACTCCTGGAGGGCCGCCGGACGAAGCGGCTCACGGTGTCCCACGCGTTCCACTCGCCCCTGATGGAGCCGATGCTCGCCGCCTTCCGCGACGTCGCCGCACGCGTCACCTTCGCCGCGCCCACCCTGCCCATCGTCTCCACCCTCACCGGGCACCTCCTCACCGCCGAGGAACTGGCCGACCCCGACTACTGGGTCCGCCACGTCCGCCACGCCGTCCGCTTCGCCGACGCCCTCGACACCCTCGCGGCCAACGGCGCGACAGCATTCCTGGAGATCGGCCCCGGCGGCCTGACCCCGATGGTGAAGGAAACCCTGCCGGACGCCCTCGCTGTCCCCGCCCTGCGGGCCGACCGCCCCGAACCTGCCGCCTTCACCACCGCCCTCGCCCACCTCCACACCCACGGCACCGCCCTCGACTGGACGGCCGTCCTCACCGGCACCGACGCCCGCCGCGTCGACCTTCCCACCTACGCCTTCCAGCGCCGCCGCTACTGGCTGGAGCCGGGCCCGGCGGCCGGGGACGTCACGTCGGCGGGACTGACGGCGGCCGACCACCCGCTGCTGGGAGCCGCCGTCACGCTGGCCGGCGGCGAGGGCGTGGTGCTGACCGGGCGGCTGTCCCTCACCACGCATCCCTGGCTCGCCGATCACGCGGTGTTGGGCACCGTGCTGCTCCCCGGCACCGCCCTGGTGGACCTCGCGCTGCGGGCCGCCGACGAGGTGGGGTGCGACCTCCTGGAGGAGCTGACCATTCAGGCCCCGCTCGCCCTTCCCGAGCAGGCCGGGGTCCAGCTCCAGGTCGTCGTGGCACCGGCCGACGAGGCCGGCCGCCGCACGCTCACCGTCTACTCGCGCGAGGCCGGCGGCGAGGCGGCCGACGCGCCGTGGACCGGCCACGCCACGGGGCTGCTCGGTACCGGTGCCGCCCCGGGGGCGGAGATCGAGCTGTCCGCCTGGCCCCCGCCGGGGGCGGGCCCGCTCGACACCGAGGCGGTGTACGAGCGGCTGGCGGCACTGGGGCTGGACTACGGCCCGGTATTCCAGGGCCTGCGGGCCGCCTGGCAGCAGGGCGGGGTCGTGTTCGCCGAGGTCGCCCTGCCCGAGGGGACGGGGACCGGCGGGTTCGGCGTACACCCGGCGCTGCTGGACGCGGCGCTGCACGCCGTCGCGCTGGGCGGGCTGCTGCCCGACAGCGGCGGGACGCGGGTCCCCTTCTCCTGGAGCGGTGTGCGCCGGTACGCGCCGGGCGCGGCCGGCCTGCGGGTGCGGATCGCCCCGGCCGGGGCGGACGCGGTGTCCCTGCTGGCCGCGGACGGGACCGGCCGGCCCGTCGTCTCGGTCGACTCCCTCGTCCTGCGGCCGGTTTCCGCGGACCAGTTGGCCGCCGCCCGCGCCGGGCGGCCGGACGCGCTCCACCGGGTCACCTGGGCACCCCTGCCGCTCGCCGCGCCGGTGGCCGCCGCTGCCCCCGGGCCGCAGGCCTGGGCGCTGGTGGGCGACGCCGGGAGCGGACCGGGCGCGGCGCTGCTCGCCGTCGGCCACGCCGTGGACGTGCACGCCGGGCCGGCCGAACTGCCGGCGGGGCCGGCGCTCCCCGACACGGTGGTGGCCCTCCCGCCCCTGATCCCCGGCGCGGCGCCGGGCACGCCGCAGGCGGCCCGGACCGCGACCGCCCACGCCCTCGCGCTGGTGCACGACTGGCTGGAGCGGGCGGGCTCCGGGGCGGCCCGGCTGGTGGTGCTGACGCAGGGCGCGGTCGCGCTCGACGGCCCGGCCGGTGACCGGGCCGAGCGGCCGGACCCGGCACAGGCCGCGGTCTGGGGCCTGCTGCGTTCCGCGCAGTCGGAGCACCCGGGCCGGTTCGTCCTGGCCGACCTGGACGACCACGAGGAGTCCGCGCGCGCCCTGCCGGCCGCGCTGGCGGCCGCCGTGGCCGCCGACGAACCGCAACTGGCGCTGCGCGAGGGCCGGACGTTCGTGCCACGCCTCGCCCGGGCGACGACGGCAGACGCGACGGCCCACACGGCGACGGCCGACACGGCGACGGCCGCCCCGGCGGCAGCCGACGAGGCGGGGCCCGCACCCGACCCGGCGGGCACCGTCCTGGTCACCGGCGCGACCGGGGCGCTGGGCCGGCTGGTGGCACGGCACCTGGTCGCGGTCCACGGTGCGCGGCACCTGCTGCTGGTCAGCCGGCGCGGACCGGAGGCCGAGGGCGCCGGCGAGTTCGAGGCCGAACTCGCCGCACTGGGCGCCCGGGTGACGACGGCGGCCTGTGACGTGGCGGACCGCGCCGCGCTCGCCGCGCTGCTCGACTCGGTGCCCGCCGAGCACCCGCTGACCGCCGTCGTGCACGCCGCCGGTGTGCTGGACGACGGACTGGTCGGCTCGTTGACGGCGGAGCGGCTGGACCGGGTGTTCCGCCCGAAGGTGGACGCGGCCTTCCACCTGCACGAGCTGACCGGCCGCCACGGGCCGGTGGAGCTGGTGCTCTTCTCCTCCCTCGCCGGCACCCTCGGCAACGCCGGCCAGGCCAACTACGCGGCCGCCAACGCCTATCTGGACGCGCTGGTGGAGCTCCGCCGCGCCCAGGGCCTGCCGGGCGCCTCGCTCGCCTGGGGGCCGTGGGCGGGCGACGAGGGGATGCTGGGCGAGCTCGGCGCCGAGGCGCTCGGGCGGATGGCCCGGGGCGGGGTGGTGCCGCTGTCGGCCGGCGAGGGCCTGGCCCTGCTCGACAGGGCCCGGGCGGCGGCCGCCGCCGGGGGCCCGGGCGTCCTCGTCCCGGTGCCGCTGAACCTCGCCGCCCTGCGGACCAGGGCCCGCAGCGAGCCGCTGCCGGCCGTCCTGCGCGGCCTGGTGCCGGTGACGGTCCGCCGGGCGGAGCGGGCGGGCGCCACCGCACTGGCGGAGCAGCTGGCCGGAGCGTCGCCGGACAAGCGCCGGCGGATCCTGCTGGCCACCGTCCGCGGCGAGGTCGCCGCCGTCCTGGGCCACGCCTCCGCCGAGGCGGTCGGCCCCGGCCAGGCCTTCCGCGACCTCGGCTTCGACTCGCTGACCGCCGTCGAACTGCGCAACCGCCTCGGCGCCGTCACGGGGCTGAGCCTGCCGGCCGGCCTGCTGTTCGACCACCCGACGCCGACCGCGCTGGCGGACCACCTCGGCGCCTCGATGCCGGCCGGGGACGCGGCGGCGGCGCCGTCCGTGCTCGCGGAGATCGACCGGCTCGAAGCCGCCCTGGCCGCCTCCCCGTCCGACCGGGGCCTGCGCAGCACCGTCACCATGCGCCTGGAGGTCCTGCTGGCGAAGTGGAACGGGGCGCAGGACGACGACCACCCCGGCGCCGACCGGGGCGCGGCCGCGGTCGAGGCGGCGACCGACGACGAACTCTTCGAGCTGCTGGACAACGAGCTCGGCACCTGATCGACCGGCACGAACTCCCCTCGGCGTTGAGGAACTGAATTCAGATGACTGACGAGAACAAGCTCCGGGACTACCTCAAGCGTGCCACCGTCGACCTGCGCCACGCGCGTCAGCGGCTGCGGGAGGTCGAGAGCAGGAACCACGAGCCGATCGCGATCGTCGCGATGAGCTGCCGCTTCCCCGGCGGGGTGCGGTCGCCGGAGGACCTGTGGCAGCTGGTCGCGGACGGCGGCGACGCGATCTCCGGCTTCCCCACCGACCGCGGCTGGGACCTGGACGCGCTCTACCACCCGGACCCCGGAAACCCGGGCACCAGCTACACCCGCGAGGGCGGGTTCCTGCACGACGCCGCCGAGTTCGACGCCGCGTTCTTCGGCATCGGCCCGCGTGAGGCGCTGGCGATGGACCCGCAGCAGCGGCTGCTGCTGGAGGCGTCCTGGGAGGTGGTCGAGCGGGCCGGCCTCGACCCGCGCTCCCTGCGCGGCAGCGACACCGGCGTCTTCGCCGGGGTGATGTACCACGACTACGTCTCCCGGCTGCCGCAGCTTCCCGAGGGCGTCGAGGGCTACGTGAGCACCGGCAACTCGGGGAGCGTGGTCTCCGGCCGGATCGCCTACACGCTGGGCCTCGAAGGCCCGGCGGTGACGATCGACACCGCCTGCTCCTCCTCGCTGGTCGCCCTGCACCTCGCCGTCCAGGCGCTGCGCAACGGCGAGTGCTCGCTGGCGCTGGCCGGCGGCGTCACCGTGATGGCGGGCCCGGCCACGTTCACCGAGTTCAGCCGCCAGCGGGGCCTGTCGCCCGACGGCCGCTGCCGGGCGTTCTCCGCCTCGGCGGACGGCACCGGCTGGGGCGAGGGCGTCGGCGTGCTGCTGGTGGAACGGCTCTCCGACGCCCGGCGCCACGGGCACCCGGTGCTGGCGGTGGTGCGCGGCTCGGCGGTGAACCAGGACGGCGCCTCCAACGGCCTGACGGCGCCGAACGGGCCGTCCCAGCAGCGCGTCATCCGGCAGGCGCTGGCCAACGCCCGGCTCTCGCCCGCCGAGGTGGACGCGGTGGAGGCGCACGGCACCGGCACCGCGCTGGGCGATCCGATCGAGGCGCAGGCCCTGCTGGCCACCTACGGCCAGGACCGCGAACGGCCCCTGTGGCTCGGCTCGGTCAAGTCGAACCTCGGTCACACCCAGGCGGCGGCCGGCGTCGCCGGTGTGATCAAGATGGTGCAGGCGATCCGGCACGGCGTCCTGCCGCCCACCCTGCACGTGACGCAGCCCTCGCCGCACGTGGACTGGTCGGCCGGCGCGGTGTCGCTGCTGACCGAGGCGACCGACTGGCCCGGGACGGGCGCGCCCCGGCGGGCCGGGGTCTCGGCCTTCGGCGTCAGCGGCACCAACGCGCACCTCGTCCTGGAGGAGCCGCAGCCGGACGCCGAGGACGCCCCGGCCGAGGAGGGCGGGGCGCCGGCCCCGGCCGAGGCGCCGCCGCTGATCCCCTGGGTCCTGTCCGGCAAGGACCAGGCCGCCCTGGTCGCCCAGGCCGGGCGGCTGCGCGCGCACCTCGCCGCGGACCCGGGCCCCGGCACCCTCGACGTCGCCCTCTCCCTGGCCACCACCCGCTCCGCCTTCGAACACCGCGCCGTGCTGCTCGCCGCCGACCGGGCCGGACTGGACGGTGCGCTCGCCGCGCTGGCCGACGGCTCGCCCGAACCGGACCTGGTGCGCGGCGTCGCCGAGGACGTCCGCCAGGTGGCGCTGGTCTTCCCCGGACAGGGCTCGCAGTGGGTCGGCATGGCCGTCGAACTGCTCGACGCCTCCGCGGTGTTCCGCGAGCGCATCGGCCGGTGCGAGGCGGCCCTCGCCCCCTACGTGGACTGGTCGCTGACGGCCGTGCTGCGCGGCGAGGAGGGCGCGCCCGGGCTGGAGCGGGTCGACGTCGTGCAGCCGGTGCTGTTCGCCGTGATGGTCTCGCTGGCCGAGCTCTGGCGCTCCTACGGGGTGAGCCCGGAGGCCGTGGCCGGACACAGCCAGGGCGAGATCGCTGCCGCCTGCGTGGTGGGCGCGCTCTCCCTGGAGGACGCCGCCAAGGTGGTGGCGCTGCGCAGCCGCGCGCTGACCGCGCTGGCCGGCCTGGGCGGCATGATGTCCGTCGGCCTGCCGCTGGAGCAGCTGACCCCGCGTCTCGCGCCCTGGGGCGAGCGGCTGGCGGTGGCCGCCGTCAACAGCCCCTCGTCCATCGTCCTGTCCGGCGACCCGCAGGCCCTGGCCGACCTGCGCGACAGCCTGCTCGCCGACGACGTCCGGGCCCGGATGATCGCCGTGGACTACGCCTCGCACTCCGCGCAGGTCGAGGCGGTGCGCGAGCGGGTGCTGAGCGAGCTCGCGGACATCACGCCGCGCTCCTGCGACGTGCCGTTCTACTCCACCGTGACCGGCGGGGTGCTGGACACCGCCGAACTGGACGCCGACTACTGGTACCGCAGCCTGCGCCGGACCGTGCGGTTCGAGGAGGTCACCCGCGCGCTGGTGGCGCACGGCCACGGCGCGCTGATCGAGGTCAGCGCCCACCCGGTCCTGACGATCGGCATGCAGGAGACGATCGACGCCCTGGGCAGCGACGCCGTGGCCCTGGGCACGCTGCGCCGGGGCGAGGGCGGCCCGGCCCGGATGCTGCGCGCCGTCGCCGAGGCCCACGCGCACGGCGCCGCCGTCGACTGGACCGCCGTCCTCGCCGGCACCGGCGCCCGCACCGTCCCGCTGCCCACCTACGCCTTCCAGCACCAGCGGTACTGGCTGGACGCCCCGCACGCCGCCGGGGACGCCGCCGGCCTCGGCCTCGGCGCGGCGGACCACCCGCTGCTGGGCGCCGTCGTCACCCTGGCGGACTCCGACGGCCTGCTGCTCACCGGCCGGCTCTCCGCGCACACCCACCCCTGGCTCGCCGACCACGTGGTGCTGGGCTCGGTCCTGCTGCCGGGCACCGCGTTCGTCGAACTCGCGATCCGGGCCGGCGACCAGGTCGGCTGCGGCCTGCTGGAGGAACTCACCCTGGAGGCGCCGTTCCTGCTGCCCGAGCGCGGCGCCGTGGTGGTGCAGGTCTCGGTCGGCCACCCGGACGACGCCGGCCGGCGCTCCTTCGGCCTGTACTCGCGCCCCGAGGACGCCCCCGCCGAGGAGGAGTGGACCCGCCACGGCACCGGACTGCTGGGCACCGGCCCCGCCACCGGGGGCGAGGACCTCACCCTCTGGCCGCCCGCCGACGCCACCGCCGTCGACCTCACCGGCTTCTACGACCGCCTCGCCGAGCGCTCCTTCGGCTACGGCCCGGTCTTCCAGGGCCTGCGGGCCGCCTGGCGGCGCGGCGACGAGGTCTACGCCACCGTCGCGCTGCCCGCCGAGGCGCAGGCGGAGGCGGGCCGCTTCGGCCTGCACCCGGCGCTGCTGGACGCGGCGCTGCACGCCGTCGGGTTCGGCCCGCTCGGCGACATGGGGACCGGACGGCTGGCGTTCTCCTGGGAGGGCGTGCGCCTGCACGCCACCGGAGCCGCCGAACTGCGGGTGCGGCTGGCCCCCGCCGGCCCCGACGCCGTGTCCGTGACCGTCGCCGACGGCACGGGCCGGGCGGTCGCCGGGGTCGGCACGCTGTCCTTCCGCGCCGTCGGCGAGGAGCAGCTGCGCCAGGCCCGCGGCGGCCACCACGACGCGCTGCACCGGGTGGACTGGACGGCGCTGCCCGTGCCGGCCACCGCACCGGACACGCCCTGGGCGGTGCTCGGCGACGACGCCTCGCCGGCCGTGCGGGCGCTGCTGGACGGCCCCCGGCCCCCGGCGCACCACCCCGGCCCGGGGGAGCTCGCCGAGGCGGTCGCGGCGGGCGCGCCGCTGCCCGAGGCGGTCGTGGCCGTCCTGCCCACGGGCGGGACCGGGCCGGAGGCCGTCCGGGCGACGGCGCGCGACACCCTCGCGCTGCTGCGCGACTTCCTGGCCGAGGAGCGCCTCGCCGCCTCCCGGCTGGTGCTGCTCACCAGCGGCGCGGTGGCCACCGCGGCCGGGGCCGACACCCCGGGCCTGGACCACGCGCCGGTCTGGGGCCTGGTCCGCTCGGCGCAGTCCGAGCACGCCGACCGGCTGGTCCTGGCGGACCTCGACGACCACCCCGACTCCTACCGGCTGCTGCCCGCCGCGATCGCCACCGGCGAACCCCAACTCGCCCTGCGCGCCGGAGCGGCGAGCGTCCCGCGGCTCGCCCGCGTGCCGCTGCGCACGGAGCCGGAGGCCGCCGGGGAGCGCACCGCGGCGACCCCGCTCGACCCGAACGGCACCGCCCTGATCACCGGCGGCACCGGCGCCCTGGGCGGGCTGCTCGCCGAACAGCTCGTCACCGAGCACGGCATCCGCCACCTGGTGCTGACCGGCCGCCGCGGGCCCGCCGCCGAGGGCGCGGCCGAACTGCGCGAGCGGCTCTCGGCCCTGGGCGCGAGCGTCACCCTCGCCGCCTGCGACGCGGCGGACCGCGAGGCGCTGGCCGACCTGCTCGCCGGCATCCCCGAGGACCGGCCGCTGACCGCCGTCTTCCACGCGGCCGCCGTGGTCGCGGGCGGCCTGGTCGACGCGCTGACCGCCGACGAGCTCGACCAGGTCCTGCGCCCCAAGGTCGACGCGGCGCTCAACCTGCACCACCTCACCCGGGACGCCGACCTGGCGGCGTTCGTCCTCTTCTCCTCCTTCGCCGGCACGCTCGGCGGCGCCGGCCAGGGCGCCTACGCGGCCGGCAACGCCTTCCTGGACGCCCTGGCGCAGCACCGCGCGGCCCACGGGCTCGTGGCCTCCTCGCTGGCCTGGGGCGTCTGGGAGGAGCGCGGCGCGCAGACCGCGCTGGCCGACGGCGACCTCCGGCGGATGGTCCGCGCGGGCCTGGTGCCGCTCTCCGCCGACGAAGGACTCCGCCTCCTGGACGTCGCCCGCACCCTCGACGAGCCGGTGCTCGCGCCGGTGCGGCTGGACCTCGCGGCGATCCGCGCCCAGGCCGCGGGCGGCACCGTGCCCGCCCTGCTGCGCGGCCTGATCCGGACGCCCGTGCGGCGGACCGCCGGGGCGGCGGCCGGGGAGGCCTCCGCCGAACTGCGGCGGCTGGCGGCGCTCGCACCGGCCGACCGCCGGGAGGCGCTGCTCGGACTGGTCCGCGCCCAGGCCGCGGCCGTGCTCGGCCACAGCACCGCCGAACTGGTGGACCCCGGCCGGGCCTTCCGCGAGCTGGGCTTCGACTCCCTCGCCGCGCTGGAACTGCGCAACCGCCTGATCGCCGCGACCGGCGTCCGGCTGCCGGTCACCACCGTCTTCGACCACCCGACCCCCGCCGCACTGGCCGGCCACCTGCTGGAGGAGGTCTCCGGCGGGGACGAGCACCCGGCCACCGGCGCCCCGGAGCGCGACGGCCGCCCCGGCGACGACACCGAGCCGATCGCCGTCGTCGCGATGAGCTGCCGCTTCCCCGGCGGGGTCACCGGCCCCGAGGAGCTGTGGCGGCTGGTGGCCGAGGGGACCGACGCCATCACCGGCCTCCCGGTGAACCGCGGCTGGGACCTCGAAGGACTCTACGACCCGGACCCCGACGCCCCGGGCCGCTGCTACGCCCGCGAGGGCGGCTTCCTGCACGACGCCGACGCCTTCGACCCGGAGTTCTTCGGGATCTCGCCGCGCGAGGCGCTGGCGATGGACCCGCAGCAGCGCCTGCTGCTGGAGACCACCTGGGAGGCGTTCGAGCGCGCCGGGATCGACCCGGCCGCGCTGCGCGGCAGCCGGACCGGCGTCTTCACCGGCACCAACGGCCAGGACTACGCGGCCGGGCTGCGCGACTCGGGCGCGGAGGGGCTTGAAGGACACCTGCTCACCGGCAACTCCGCGGCGGTCGTCTCCGGCCGTCTCGCCTACACCTTCGGCCTGGAGGGGCCGGCGGTGACGGTGGACACGGCGTGCTCGTCCTCGCTGGTGGCCCTGCACCTGGCGGCGCAGGCGCTGCGCGCCGGTGAGTGCTCGCTGGCCCTGGCCGGCGGCGTCACCGTGATGTCGACCCCGGGCGCGCTCATCGCCTTCAGCCGTCAGCGCGGCCTGTCCGAGGACGGACGCTGCCGGGCGTTCGCGGCGGGCGCCGACGGCACCGGCCTCGCGGAGGGCGTGGGCATGCTGCTCGTCGAGCGCCTGTCGGACGCCGAGCGCCTCGGACACCCGGTGCTGGCCGTGGTGCGGGGCAGCGCGGTGAACCAGGACGGCGCCTCCAACGGCCTGACGGCGCCCAACGGCCCCGCGCAGCAGCGGGTGATCCGCCAGGCGCTGGCGAACGCCGGGCTGTCGGCGACGGACGTGGACGCGGTGGAGGCGCACGGCACCGGCACCACGCTGGGCGACCCGATCGAGGCGCAGGCCCTGCTCAAGGCCTACGGGCAGGGGCGCGCCGAGGGCAGCCCGCTTCGGCTCGGGACGGTGAAGTCGAACATCGGTCACACCCAGGCTGCGGCGGGTGTCGCGGGCGTGATCAAGATGGTGATGGCGATGCGGCACGGCGTGCTGCCGCCCACCCTGCACGCGGACGAGCCGACCCCGCACGTGGACTGGTCGGCGGGCGCGGTGGAGCTGCTGACGGAGGCCGTCGACTGGCCGCAGGGCGACCGCCCGCGCCGGGCCGGCGTGTCGTCCTTCGGCGTCAGCGGCACCAACGCCCATGTCATCCTCGAACAGGCTCCCGGCCGTCCGGCGGACCGGCCGCGACCGGCCGACCCGGCCACGGCCCCGGCCGTCCTGCCGTGGGTGCTCTCCGCGAAGGACCCGCAGGCCCTGCGCGACCAGGCGGCGCGCCTGCTCGCGCACGTCCGGGAGCACGCGGAGCTGGACGCGGTGGACGTCGCCCACTCCCTGGTCACCTCGCGGGCCGCGCTGTCCCGGCGTGCCGTCGTGGTCGGCACGGACCGGGAGGAACTCCTCGACGGACTGGCCGCGTTGGCGCGCGGCGAGACGTCGGGCGGCACGGTCGTGGACGGCGGGTCGGCGTTCCTGTTCTCGGGGCAGGGGAGTCAGCGGCTGGGGATGGGGCGTGAGCTGTGCGCGTCGTTCCCGGTGTTCGCGGAGGCGTTCGACGAGGTCTGCGCCGCCGTGGACGTTCACCTCGAACGGCCGTTGCGGGAGGTGGTGTTCGGCGAGGACGCGGAGGTCCTGAACCGGACGGAGTTCACCCAGCCGGCGCTGTTCGCGGTGGAGGTGGCGTTGTTCCGGTTGGTGGAGTCGTGGGGGGTGCGGGCGGACTTCCTGGCCGGGCACTCGATCGGTGAGCTGGCCGCCGCGCACGTCGCGGGCGTCTTCTCGCTGGCCGACGCCGCCGAACTGGTGGTGGCCCGTGGCCGGTTGATGCAGGAACTGCCGTCCGGTGGGGCGATGGTGGCGGTGCAGGCCTCGGAGGACGAGGTCGCTCCGCTGCTCGCCGGTCGCGAGGACAGCGTGGGTATCGCGGCCGTCAACGGCCCGTCCTCGGTGGTGCTTTCGGGCGGCGAGGACGCCGTCGCGGAGGTCGTCGCACTCCTGGAGGGCCGCCGGACGAAGCGGCTCACGGTCTCGCACGCGTTCCACTCGCCCCTGATGGAGCCGATGCTCGCGGCCTTCCGCGAGGTCGCCGCACGCGTCACCTTCGGCGCTCCGGATCGTCCGATCGTCTCCACCCTCACCGGACAGCCGGTCTCGGCGGACGAGTTGGCCGACCCCGACTACTGGGTGCGCCACGTCCGCCACGCCGTCCGCTTCGCCGACGCCCTCGACACCCTCGCGGCCAACGGCGCGACAGCATTCCTGGAGATCGGCCCCGGCGGCCTGACCCCGATGGTGAAGGAAACCCTGCCGGACGCCCTCGCTGTCCCCGCCCTGCGGGCCGACCGCCCCGAACCTGCCGCCTTCACCACTGCCCTCGCCCACCTCCACACCCACGGCACCGCCCTCGACTGGACGGCCGTCTTCGCCGGAACCGGTGCCCGCCGCGTCGACCTGCCCACCTACGCCTTCCAGCGTGCGTCGTACTGGCTCAAGGCCGCCGCGCCGAAGGCCGACGGAGCGGTCGCCGCGGACCCGGCCGACGCGGGCTTCTGGGAGGTCGTCGAGCGCGCGGACCTGGCCTCGCTGTCCGAGCAGCTGGAGGTGGACGGGGAGACGCCGCTCAGCTCGGTGCTCCCGGCACTCGCCGACTGGCGTCGACGCCGGCGCGAGCACTCGGTGGTGGACCGCTGGCGCTACCAGGTCCAGTGGAAGCCGCTGGCCGCGCGCGGCGACGCCGAACTGACGGGCAGCTGGCTGCTCGTGCTCCCGGCCGGTTCCCAGGACCACCCGACCGCGGTGGCGGTGCGGACGGCGCTCGGCGCGCACGGCGCCGCCGTCGTCGAGGTGTCCGTGACGGGCGACGACGACCGCGCGGTGCTGGCCGGACGGCTGGCGGAGGCGACCGGCGACGACCGGCCGGCGGGCGTGCTCTCGCTGCTCGCCCTCGACGGGGACCGTCACCCGGCCCACCCCTCGCTGTCCCTGGGACTGGCGCTGACCACCCTGCTGGTCCAGGCCCTCGGCGACGCCGGAGTGGACGCGCCGCTGTGGTGCGCCACCCGGGGCGCGGTGGCGGTCGGCCGTTCGGACGGCGCCGGGGATCCGTCCCAGGCGATGGTCTGGGGCCTGGGCCGCTCCGTGGCGCTGGAGCACCCGCAGCGCTGGGGCGGACTGGTCGACCTCCCGGAGACGCTGGACGACCGCTCGGCGCGCCGCCTCGCCGCCGTGCTCGCCGGCGGGAGCGAGGAGGACCAGCTCGCCGTCCGCTCCTCCGGCACCTTCGTGCGCCGCCTGCACCGCGCCGCCTCCGGCGCCGCGGGCACCGGCGCAGCCGACCGGGGCTGGCGCCCCCGGGGCACGGTGCTCATCACCGGCGGACTCGGTGCGCTGGGCACCCAGGTGGCCCGGCACCTCGCGCAGCGCGGCGCCGAGCACCTGGTGCTGACCGGCCGGAGGGGGAGCTCCACCGCCGGGGCGGCCGAACTCGCCGCCGAGATCGAGGCGTTGGGCGTACGCGTGACCATCGCGGCCTGCGACGTGTCGGACCGCGACGCGGTGGCCCGGCTGCTCGCCGACCTCCCCGGGGCCGACCGGCCGACCGCCGTCGTGCACGCCGCGGGCATGCCCCAGTTCGCCCCGGTGGAGGGGACCGCGCTCGCCGACCTCGCCGAGGTGGTGGCGGCCAAGGTGGCCGGGGCCGCCCACCTGGACGAGCTCCTGGGCGACCACCCGTTGGACGCGTTCGTGCTCTTCTCCTCCGTCGCCGGAGTGTGGGGCAGCGGGAGCCAGGCCGGCTACGCCGCCGCCAACGCCTTCCTGGACGCCCTGGCGCAGCGGCGCCGGGCCCGGGGCCTGGCCGCGACCGCGGTCGCCTGGGGCCCGTGGGCCGAGGGCGGCATGGTGGACGGCGAGGAGGCGGAGGCCCACCTGCGCCGCCGCGGCCTGCCCGCGATGGCGCCGCAGCCCGCGATCGCGGCGCTCCAGCGGGCCCTGGACCAGGACGAGACGGCGGTCGTGGTGGCCGATGTGCGCTGGGAGCGCTTCGTCCCCGCCTTCACCGTCACCCGCCCCAGCCCGCTCTTCGGGGAACTCCCGGAGGTGCGGGAGGCGCTGTCCGGCGCCGAGGACGCGCAGTCCGGTGGCGGACTTCCCTCCCTTGCCGCCGAGTTGGCCGCTCTGCCGGGCGCCGAGCGCGACCGCGTCCTGCTCGACCTGGTCCGCACCGAGGTGGCCGGGGCGCTCGGCCACCCGGGCCCCGAGGCGGTCGCGCCCGAGCGGGCGTTCAAGGACCTGGGCTTCGACTCGCTCACCGGCGTCGAACTGCGCAACCGGCTGAACACCGTGACGGGGCTGCGGCTGCCGACCACCCTGGTCTTCGACCACCCCAACGCGACGGACCTCGCGGCCTTCCTGGCCGTCGAACTGTCCGGCCCGCAGGGGGGAGCCGCCGCGACGGCCGCGACGGCGGCGACCGGGACCGCGACCGGGAACGACGAACCGATCGCGATCGTGGCGATGGGCTGCCGCTTCCCCGGCGGCGTGCGGTCCCCGGAGGACCTGTGGCAGCTGCTGGTGGACGAGGCGGACGCGGTCGGCCCGTTCCCGGCCGACCGGGGCTGGGACATCGAGGCCCTGTACGACCCGGACCCGGAGCGGACCGGCACCAGCTACGTCAACCAGGGCGGCTTCCTGCACGACGCCGGCGCCTTCGACGCACGGTTCTTCGGGATCTCGCCGCGCGAGGCGCTGGCCATGGACCCGCAGCAGCGGATCCTGCTGGAGGTGGCCTGGGAGACCCTGGAGCGGGCACGGCTCGACCCCGCCTCGGTGCGCGGCAGCCTGACCGGCGTCTTCGTCGGCTCCGGCTACCAGGGCTACGGCGCCGGGCTGTCCGAGCTGCCCGAGGGGGTGGAGGGGCACCTCCTCACCGGCAGCTCCTCCTCCGTCATGTCCGGCCGGATCGCCTACGCGCTGGGGCTCGAAGGCCCGGCGGTGACGGTGGACACGGCCTGCTCGTCCTCGCTGGTCGCGCTGCACCTGGCGACCCAGGCGCTGCGCTCGGGCGAGTGCTCGCTGGCCCTGGTCGGCGGCGCGGCGGTGATGTCCAGCCCCAACGCCTTCGTCGAGTTCAGCCGCCAGCGCGGCCTGGCCGTCGACGGGCGCTGCAAGCCGTTCGCGGCCGCCGCCGACGGCACCGGCTGGGGCGAGGGCGTGGGCATGCTGCTGGTGGAGCGGCTGTCGGACGCCGAGCGCCACGGGCACCCGGTGCTGGCGGTGGTGCGCGGCAGCGCCGTCAACCAGGACGGCGCGTCGAACGGTCTGACGGCGCCCAACGGCCCTGCCCAGCAGCGCGTGATCCAGCAGGCCCTGGCCAACGCCCGCCTCTCCACCGCCGACATCGACGCGGTGGAGGCGCACGGCACCGGCACCGCGCTCGGCGACCCGATCGAGGCACAGGCCCTGCTGGCCACCTACGGCCAGGACCGGCCCGGGGACCGGCCGCTCTGGCTCGGCTCGATCAAGTCCAACATCGGCCACACCCAGGCCGCCTCGGGCGTCGCCAGTGTGATCAAGACCGTGCTCGCGATCCGGCACGGGTCGCTGCCGCGCACCCTGCACGTGGACGAGCCGACGCCGCACGTCGACTGGTCGACCGGTGCGGTGCGGCTGCTGACCGAGCCGGTGGCGTGGCCGGCGGGCGACCGCCCGCGCCGTGCCGCCGTCTCCTCCTTCGGCGTCAGCGGCACCAACGCCCACACCATCATCGAGCAGGCGCCCGCCGAGGCCGCCGCCGTGCCGGCCCCGGCCGTCCCGGAGGCGCCGCGAAGCCTGCCCTGGGTGCTGTCGGCGAAGGACGAGCCGGCCCTGCGCGAGCAGGCGAACCGGCTGCTCGACGCCCTGGACGCCGGCCCCGAGGCCGCCCCGGCCGACCTCGCCCTCTCCTTGGCGGTCTCACGGACCGCGCTGGACCACCGGGCCGTCGTCGTGGGCCGCGACCGGGCCGACCTCGCCGCCGCTCTCGGCGCGCTGGGCCGGGGCGAGTCGGCGGCCGGACTGGTGCGAGGGGTCGCCGCGTCGTCCCGCGGACGGCTGGCCCTGCTCTTCTCGGGGCAGGGGAGTCAGCGGCTGGGGATGGGGCGTGAGCTGTGCGCGTCGTTCCCGGTGTTCGCGGAGGCGTTCGACGAGGTCTGCGCGCATCTGGACGTGCACTTGGAGCGGCCGTTGCGGGAGGTGGTGTTCGGCGAGGACGCGGAGGTCCTGAACCGGACGGAGTTCACCCAGCCGGCGCTGTTCGCCATCGAGGTGGCGTTGTTCCGGCTGGTGGAGTCGTGGGGGATTCGTCCCGCCTTCCTGGCCGGGCACTCGATCGGCGAGTTCGCCGCCGCGCACGTCGCCGGGGTGCTGTCGCTCGAAGACGCGGCCGAACTGGTCGCCGTGCGAGGCCGGTTGATGCAGGAGCTGCCGTCCGGTGGGGCGATGGTGGCGGTGCAGGCCTCGGAGGACGAGGTCGCGCCGCTGCTGGTCGGCCGTGAGGACAGCGTGGGTATCGCGGCGGTCAACGGCCCCTCCTCGGTGGTGCTTTCGGGCGAAGAGGACGCCGTCGAGGAGGTCGTCGCACTCCTGGAGGGCCGTCGCACCAAGCGGCTCACGGTCTCCCACGCCTTCCACTCGCCGCTGATGGAGCCGATGCTCGCCGCCTTCCGCGCGGTGGCCGAGCGCGTCGCCTTCGCCGCGCCCACCCTGCCCATCGTCTCCACCCTCACCGGACAGCTCCTCACCGCCGACGAGCTCGCCGACCCCGACTACTGGGTGCGCCACGTGCGCCACGCCGTCCGCTTCGCCGACGCCGTCGAATCGCTGGCGGCGCAGGGGGTGACGGTCTTCCTGGAGATCGGCCCCGGCGGCCTGACCCCGATGGTCCAGGAGACCCTGCCCGACACCGCCGCCGTCCCCGCCCTGCGCGCCGACCGCCCCGAGGACGCGGCGCTGACCACCGCCCTCGCCGAGCTGCACGTGCGGGGCGTCTCCCCGGTGTGGGACGCGGTCCTCGCCGGAACCGGCGGGCGGCGGGTCGACCTGCCCACCTACGCCTTCCAGCAGCAGCAGTACTGGCTGCGGAGCACGCCGGAGCGGTCCGTCCCGGCGGCGCCCGTCGACGCGGCGGAGGCCGAGTTCTGGGACACCGTGGAGCGCGGGGAGTCCCAGGCACTGGCCGAGCGGCTCGGTCTCGACGCCGACGCGCCGCTCGACTCGGTGTTCGCCGCGCTGTCGTCCTGGCGTCGCGAGACCAGGACCCGCAACACCGTCGACAGCTGGCGCTACCAGGCCACCTGGAAGCCGTGCACCGACCTCCCGTCCGGCCCGCTGGCCGGCGGCTGGCTGGTCGTCGCGGCCGACGAGGAAGCGGCGGACGCCTGCGCCCGGGTGCTGCGGGAGCGGGGCGCCGAGCCGTCGACGCTGATCGTGGCCGACGCCGGCACCGACCGGCCGATGCTCGCCAAGCTGCTGCGCGAGACCCTGCCGCAGGACACCCCGACGGTCGGGGTGCTGTCCCTGCTGGCGCTGGACGAGCGCGCGCACCCGGTCCACCCGGCGCTGCCCCTCGGCCTCACGGCGACCGTCACCCTGGTGCAGGCCCTGGGGGACGCCGAGCTGGACGCCCCGCTGTGGTGCGTCACCCGGGCCGCCGTCTCGGTCGGCCGCTCCAACCCCGTCGAGCAGCCGCTCCAGGGGCTGGTGTGGGGGCTGGGCCGTGCCGTCGCGCTGGAACACCCCGACCGCTGGGGCGGGTTGGTCGACCTCCCGCCGTCCTCCGGTCAGGACGCCCGCACCCTGGGCCGGCTGGCCGACGTACTGGGCGGCGCCGGGGACGAGGACCAGCTGGCGGTGCGCGGATCCGGGGTGTTCGTCCGGCGGCTGACGCGGGCGGCACGGAGCACCCCCGGGCGCGAGTGGCGTCCGCGCGGCACCGTGCTGATCACCGGTGGCACCGGTTCGCTCGGCGGTCACGCGGCCCGCTGGCTGGCGCGCAGCGGTGCCGAGCACCTGGTGCTGACCAGCCGGCGCGGCGCGGCGGCCGAGGGTGCGGACGAACTGCGCCGTGAGCTGGAGGAGCTGGGGGCCGAGGTCACCATCGCGGGCTGCGACGTGGCCGACCGCGAGGCACTGGCGGGGCTGCTGGACTCCCTGCCGGCCCAGCACCCGCTGACCGCGGTGGTGCACGCCGCCGGCCTCCCGCAGTTCACCACCGTCATGGAGACCGGCCTGGGCGAGCTGGCGGACGTGGTCGCGGCCAAGGTGGCGGGCGCCGTGCACCTGGACGAGCTGCTGGAGGAACGGGACCTGGACGCCTTCGTGCTCTTCTCCTCGGTCTCCGGGGTCTGGGGCAGTGGCAGTCAGGCGGCCTACTCGGCCGGCAACGCCTTCCTGGACGCCCTGGCGCAGCGGCGCCGGGCCCGGGGCCTGGCCGCGACCGCGGTCGCCTGGGGTCCCTGGGGCGAGGGCGGCATGGCGGCCGAGGACGGCGCGGCGGAGCACCTGCGCCGCCGCGGCCTGCCGCAGCTGGCCCCCGCGCTGGCCGTCAGCGCGCTCCAGGACGCCCTGGACCGGGACGACACCGCGGTGGTGGTGGCGGACGTCGACTGGTCGCGGTTCGCGCCGTCCTTCACCGTCGGCCGGGTGAGCCCGCTGCTCGGTGACCTGCCGGAGGTCCGGGCGGCCCTGGCGGGGGCCACCGGCGCCGACGCGGCCGCCGACGGCGGGGCGTCGGAGCTCACCCGCCGCCTCGCGGAGCTGCCGCCGGAGGGCCGGCACGCGCTGCTGCTCGACCTCGTGCAGACGGAGGCCGCGGCCGTGCTCGGCTACGGCGGGGGCGAGTCGATCGAGCCGGACCGGGCGTTCCGGGAGCTGGGCTTCGACTCGCTCACCGCGGTCGAGCTGCGCAACCGGATCGCCACGGCGACGGGGCTGCGGCTGCCGACCACGATGGTGTTCGACCACCCCACCCCCGGCGCGCTCACCGACCACCTGTGCGCGGAACTCGTCCCGGCCGCCGGCGGGGACGCGGGCACCGGCGACGTCCCGGACGCCCGGCTGCGGCAGGCCCTGGCGACCGTCCCGCTGTCCCGCCTGCGGGAGGCCGGGCTGCTGGAGGCCCTGCTGCGGCTGGCGGAGCCCGGCGCGGGGGAACCGGCCCCGGACGACCCCGGCACGGCGGAGTCCATCGAGACGATGGGCATCGACGATCTTGTCGAACTTGCGCTCGGCGACAGCGATTTCTGAAACGGCCCTGAGTACGGAGCGGATGATGACCACCTCGAACGACAAGATCGTTCAAGCACTGCGGGCCTCCCTTCAGGAGACCGAGCGGCTGCGTCGGCAGAACCGGAAGCTGGTGGAGGACGCCGCGGAGCCCCTCGCGATCGTGGCGATGAGCTGCCGCTTCCCGGGCGGCGTCGCGTCGCCCGAGGACCTGTGGCGCCTGGTCGCCGAGGGCGGCGACGCGATCGGCGGCTTCCCCGCCGACCGCGGCTGGGACCTGGAGGCGCTCTACGACCCCGACCCGGACCACGCCGGCACCTGCTACGTCCGCCAGGGCGGATTCCTGCACGACGTCGCCGAGTTCGACGCCGGGTTCTTCGGGATCTCGCCGCGCGAGGCGCTGATGATGGACCCGCAGCAGCGGCTGCTGCTGGAGGCCACCTGGGAGGTCTTCGAGCGGGCCGGCCTCGACCCGGCCTCGCTGCGCGGCACCCGGACGGGCGTCTACGCCGGGACCAACGGGCAGGACTACGCGCGCCTCTCCAACTCCCCGGAGGACTTCGACGGCTACCTCGGCACCGGCAACGCCGCCGCCGTGGTGTCGGGCCGGATCGCCTACACCTTCGGCCTGGAGGGGCCGGCGGTGACGGTGGACACCGCGTGCTCGTCCTCGCTGGTCGCCCTGCACCTGGCGGCGCAGGCGCTGCGGCGCGAGGAGTGCGCGCTGGCCCTGGTGAGCGGCGTGACGGTGATGTCGACGCCCGGCGCGTTCATGGAGTTCAGCCGCCAGCGCGGACTGGCGGCCGACGGCCGCTGCAAGCCCTTCTCCGCCGCCGCCGACGGCACCGGCTGGGCCGAGGGCGTGGGCATGCTGCTGGTGGAGCGGCTCTCCGATGCGCGTCGCCACGGTCACCCGGTGCTGGCCGTGGTGCGCGGCAGCGCGGTCAACCAGGACGGCGCGTCCAACGGCCTGACCGCGCCGAGCGGTCCCGCGCAGCAGCGGGTGATCCGCCAGGCGCTCGCGGACGCGGGGCTGTCCGCGGCCGAGGTGGACGCGGTGGAGGCGCACGGGACCGGCACCTCGCTGGGCGACCCGATCGAGGCGCAGGCCCTGCTGGCGACCTACGGCCAGGACCGGCCCGAGGACCGCCCGCTCTGGCTGGGGGCGCTGAAGTCGAACATCGGGCACACCCAGGCCGCGGCGGGTGTCGCGGGTGTGATCAAGATGGTGATGGCGATGCGGCACGGCGTGTTGCCGCGCACCCTGCACGTGGACGAACCCTCGCCGCACGTCGACTGGTCGGCGGGCGCGGTGCGGCTGCTCACCGAACCGGTGGCCTGGCCGGAGCGGGACCGGCTCCGGCGGGTGGGCGTGTCCTCGTTCGGCGTCAGCGGCACCAACGCGCACGTCATCCTCGAAGCGGTGCCCGCCGAGGAGCCTGCGGAGGAGCGGACGGACGGCCCGGCGGGTGGGCCGCCGCAGGTCCCGGTGACGCTGTGGCCGCTGTCGGCCCGGGACGGGCAGGCGCTGCGCGGGCAGGCCCGGCGGCTGCTGGCCCACCTGGCGGAGCGTCCGGGGGTCGACCCCGCCGACCTCGGCCGCTCACTGGCCACCTCGCGTGCCGCGCTGCCCCACCGGGCCGTGGTCCTCGGGGCCGACCGGGACGGGCTGCTGCGCGGGCTGGAGGCCCTCGCGAGGGACGGTGCCGATGCCGGGCTGGTCCAGGGCGTCGCGGGACGGAAGAACAAGCTCGCGTTCCTGTTCTCGGGGCAGGGGAGCCAGCGGCTGGGGATGGGGCGTGAGCTGTGCGCGTCGTTCCCGGTGTTCGCGGAGGCGTTCGACGAGGTCTGCGCGCATCTGGACGTGCACTTGGAGCGGCCGTTGCGGGAGGTGGTGTTCGGCGAGGACGCGGAGCTGCTGGCGCGCACGGAGTTCACTCAACCCGCGTTGTTCGCGGTCGAGGTGGCGTTGTTCCGGTTGGTGGAATCGTGGGGGGTGCGGACGGACTTCCTGGCCGGGCACTCGATCGGCGAGTTCGCCGCCGCGCACGTCGCCGGGGTGCTGTCGCTCGAAGACGCGGCCGAACTGGTCGCCGTGCGCGGCCGGTTGATGCAGGAGCTGCCGCCTGGTGGGGTGATGGTGGCGGTGCAGGCCTCGGAGGACGAGGTCGCTCCGCTGCTGGTCGGCCGTGAAGACAGCGTGGGTATCGCGGCGGTCAACGGCCCGTCCTCGGTGGTGCTTTCGGGATCGGAGGACGCCGTCGAGGAGGTCGTCGCACTCCTGGAGGGCCGTCGCATCAAGCGGCTCACCGTCTCCCACGCCTTCCACTCGCCGCTGATGGAGCCCATGCTCGCGGCCTTCCGCGCGGTGGCCGAGCGCGTCACCTTCGCCGCGCCCACCCTGCCCATCGTCTCCACCCTGACCGGACAGCTCCTCACCGCCGACGAGCTCGCCGACCCCGACTACTGGGTGCGCCACGTGCGCCACGCCGTCCGCTTCGCCGACGCCGTCGACACGCTCGCGGCCAACGGCGCGACGGCGTTCCTGGAGATCGGCCCGGGCGGACTGACCCCGATGGTCCAGGAGACCCTGCCCGACACCGCCGCCGTCCCCGCCCTGCGCGCCGACCGCACCGAACCCGAGTCCTTCACCACCGCCCTCGCCCGCCTCCACACCCACGGCACCGCCCTCGACTGGGACGCCGTCTTCGCCGGAGCCGGCGGACGGCGCGTCGACCTCCCCACCTACGCCTTCCAGCGCCGCCGCTACTGGCTGGAGTCCTCCGCCTTCTCGGCCGCTCCGGCGGACCCGGTCGAGGCGGGCTTCTGGGAGACCGTGGAGCAGCAGGACCTGGCCGCGTTCGCCGACCGCATCCAGGTGCCCGAGGACGCCCCGCTGGCCTCCGTCCTGCCGGCGCTCTCCACCTGGCGGCGCACGCACCGGGAGCAGTCCACGGTGGACGGCTGGCGCTACCGGATCACCTGGAAGCCCGCACCCGATCTCAGGGAGGCCGCCCCGGGCGGGCGCCGCCTCGTCCTGCTGCCCGCCGGACCGGACGAGGACGGCTGGGGCGCGGCCGTCGTCGGCGCCCTGCGCGCGCACGGCGAGGAGGTCGTCCCCGTCACCGTGGACACCGCCGCCGGCCGCGAGGCCGTCGCCGAGCAGCTGCGCGGGGTGCTCGCCGACCTCGGCCCGGAGCAGGGCGCCCCCGAGGACGGCGTCACCGGAGTGCTCTCCCTGCTCGCGGTCGACGAGCGGGCGCACCCCGTGCACCCCGTGCTGCCGGCGGGCCTGGCCGCCACCCTCGCCCTGGTCCAGGCGCTGGGCGACCTCGGCCTCGACGCCCCGCTCTGGTGCGCCACCCGGGGAGCGGTCTCGATCGGCTCCTCCGACCCGGTCCGCAGCGCCCGGCAGGCGCAGGTCTGGGCGCTGGGCCGGACGGCGGCGCTGGAGCACGGCCGCCGCTGGGGCGGGCTGGTGGACCTCCCGGAGACGCTGGACGAGCGGGCCGCCCGCCGCTTGGCGGCCGTGCTGACCGGCGCGGGCGCCGAGGACCAGCTCGCGGTGCGCGGCTCGGGCGTCTACGTCCGCAGGCTGACGCGCGCGCCGCAGGGCGCGGTCACGGCGGGCGCCGCCCGGCGGCCGCACGGGACCGTGCTGATCACGGGCGGTACGGGCGCGCTGGGCGGCCATGTCGCACGCCGGCTGGCGCGCGAGGGCGCCGAGCACCTGGTGCTGGCCGGTCGGCGCGGCCTCGCGGCCGACGGCGCGGCCGAACTCCGCGACGAACTGGTGGCCCTGGGGGCCGAGGTGACCGTCGCCGCGTGCGACGTGGCCGACCGGGAGGCGCTGGCGCGGCTGCTCGACGGCCTGCCGGCCGAGTACCCGCTGACCGCCGTGGTGCACGCCGCCGGTGTGGGCACACCCGGCCTGCTGGCCGAGACCACGCCGGAGGAGTTCGCCCGGGTGGTGGCCGCGAAGGCCGAGGGCGCCCGGCACCTGGACGAACTGCTGGGCGACCGGGCGCTGGACGCGTTCGTGTTGTTCTCCTCGATCTCCGGCGTCTGGGGCGCCGGCGGCCAGGCCGCCTACGCGGTGGCCAATGCCGCGCTCGACACCCTGGCCGAGCGGCGCCGGGCCCGCGGCCTGGCCGCGACCGCCGTGGCCTGGGGGCCCTGGGCGGGAGGCGGCATGGTCGAGGACGGTGACGCCGAGGACCGGCTGCGGCGCCGTGGACTGGCCGCGCTCGCACCGGAGTTGGCGGTCTCCGCGCTGTGCGGCGCGCTGGACCGCGAGGAGACCGCCGTCACCGTGGCGGACGTGGACTGGTCGCGGTTCGCGCCGTCCTTCACCCTGGTGCGTCCCAGCCCGCTGATCGCCGACCTGCCGGAGGTCCGGTCCGCGCAGGCGGCCGGCGCCGACGGTCCGGAGCCGGCCGCCGACGCACCGGTGCCCGCGTTCGTCCGCCGGGTGACCGGGCTCGCGGAGGCCGAGCAGCTGCGCGCGGTGCTGGACCTGGTCCGGGCGGAGGCGGCCGCGGTGCTCGGCCACGGGGGAGCGGAGCAGGTCGCCGCCGACCGGGCCTTCCGGGAGCTGGGCTTCGACTCGCTGACCGCCGTCGAGCTGCGCAACCGGCTGGCTGCGGCGACCGGTGTGCGACTGCCGGCCACCCTGGTCTTCGACCACCCGTCGCCCGCCGTGCTGGCCGCCCACCTGCGCGGGCAGCTGACCGGCGCCGAGGAGACGGCCGCGCCCACCGCCGCCGCCACGGCCGCGCGCCGCGACGACGAGCCGATCGCCATCGTCGCGATGAGCTGCCGCTACCCGGGTGAGGTCCGTTCGCCCGAGGAGCTGTGGCGGCTGGTGGCCGAGGGGCGCGACGCGGTGGCCGGGTTCCCCGCGGACCGGGGCTGGGACCTGGAGGCGCTCTACGACCCCGACCCGGACCGGCCGGGCACCAGCTACGCCACGGACGGCGGATTCCTCTACGACGTCGCCGACTTCGACCCGGCCTTCTTCGGCATCTCGCCGCGCGAGGCGCTCGCCATGGACCCGCAGCAGCGGCTGCTGCTCGAACTGACCTGGGAGGCCTTCGAGCGGGCCGGGATCGATCCGGCCGCGATGCGCGGCAGCCGGACCGGCGTCTTCATGGGCTCCGGCTACCAGGACTACGCCTCCCGCCTGTTGAGCGTGCCGCAGGACCTGGAGGGCTACATCGGCACCGGCAGTTCGGCGAGCGTGGTGTCGGGCCGGATCGCCTACACCTTCGGCCTGGAGGGGCCGACGCTGACGGTGGACACCGCGTGCTCGTCCTCGCTGGTCGCGCTGCACCTGGCCGCGCAGGCGCTGCGGCGGGGCGAGTGCTCGCTCGCGCTCGCGGGCGGGGTGACCGTGATGTCCAGCCCCAACGCCTTCATCGAGTTCAGCCGCCAGCGCGGCCTGGCGCCCGACGGCCGTTGCAAGCCCTTCGCGGCCGCCGCCGACGGTACCGGCTGGGGCGAGGGGGCGGGCATGCTGCTGGTGGAGCGGCTCTCGGACGCCGAGCGCAACGGTCACCGGGTGCTGGCGGTGGTGCGGGGCAGCGCGGTGAACCAGGACGGCGCCTCCAACGGCTTGACGGCGCCCAACGGCCCTGCCCAGCAGCGGGTGATCCGCCAGGCCCTGGCGGACGCGGGGCTCTCCCCGGCGGACGTCGACGTGGTCGAGGCGCACGGCACCGGGACGACGCTCGGCGACCCGATCGAGGCACAGGCGCTGCTGGCCACCTACGGGCAGGACCGTGAACGACCGCTCCGGCTGGGGTCGTTGAAGTCCAACATCGGTCACACCCAGGCCGCCGCCGGGGTCGGCGGCATCATCAAGATGGTGCAGGCGCTCCGGCACGAGGTCCTGCCCAGGACGCTGCACGTGGACGAGCCCACCCCGCACGTGGACTGGTCGGCGGGCGCCGTGGAACTGCTGACCGAGGCCGCCGACTGGCCGCGGAACGACCGGCCGCGCCGGGCGGGCATCTCGTCCTTCGGGGTGAGCGGCACCAACGCCCACGTGATCATCGAGCAGGCGCCCGCCCCGGCCGGTCCGGCCCCGGTCCCGGCGGCCCCGGCCACGGCGGACGGGGCCGAACTCCCGTGGGTGCTCTCCGGCGCCACCGCGGAGGCCCTGCGCGGACAGGCCGAGCGCCTCCACGCCCACCTGGCCGAGCGGCCGCAGCTGGGCGCGGCGGACGTCGGCCTGACCCTGGCCACCTCGCGCGCCGCCCTGGAGCACCGCGCGCTGGTGGTGGCCCCGGACCGGGCCGGCCGGATGGCGGGCCTGCGCGCCCTGGCGGACGGTGAGCCGGACCGCTCGGTGGTCCTCGGCACCGCTTCGGCGGGCGCCGGGCCGGCGTTCCTGTTCTCGGGGCAGGGGAGCCAGCGGGTGGGGATGGGGCGTGAGCTCTGCGCGTCGTTCCCGGTGTTCGCCGAGGCGTTCGACGAGGTCTGCTCGTACCTCGACGTCCACCTCGAACGGCCTTTGCGGGAGGTGGTGTTCGGCGAGGACGCGGAGCTGCTGGGCCGCACGGAGTTCACCCAGCCGGCGTTGTTCGCGGTCGAGGTGGCGTTGTTCCGGCTGGTGGAGTCGTGGGGGGTCCGTCCCGCCGTCCTGGCCGGGCACTCGATCGGCGAGTACGCCGCCGCGCACGTCGCCGGGGTGCTGTCCTTGCAAGACGCCGCCGAACTGACGGCGGCGCGCGGCCGGTTGATGCAGGAGCTGCCCCCGAACGGGGTGATGGTGGCGGTGCAGGCCCCGGAGGACGAGGTCGCGCCGTTGCTCGCCGGTCGCGAGGAGAACGTGGGTATCGCGGCGGTCAACGGCCCGTTCTCGGCGGTGCTTTCGGGATCGGAGGACGCCGTCGAGGAGGTCGTCGCGCTCCTGGAGGGCCGTCGCAGCAAGCGGCTCACGGTGTCCCACGCGTTCCACTCGCCGTTGATGGAGCCGATGCTCGCGGGCTTCCGGGAGGTCGTGGAGCGCGTCACCCTCGGCGCGCCCACCCTGCCGATCGTCTCCACGCTCACCGGGCGGCCGGTCACGGCCGAGGAGGTGGCCGACCCCGACTACTGGGTGCGCCACGTGCGCCACGCGGTCCGCTTCGCCGACGCCGTCGAGACGCTGGCGGCGCAGGGCGTGACGGCGTTCCTGGAGGTCGGCCCCGGCGGCCTGACCCCGATGGTGCAGGAGGCCCTGCCCGAGGCCGTCGCCGTCCCGCTCCTGCGCGCGGACCGACCGGAGGCCGAATCCTTCACCACCGCCCTCGCCCGGCTGCACGCCCACGGCACCGCCCTCGACTGGGATGCCGTGTTCGCCGGCACCGGCGCCCGCCGCGTCGACCTGCCCACCTACGCCTTCCAGCGCCGCCGCTACTGGCTGGACACCCGGCCCGCGCCCGGCGACCTGACCGGCGCGGGCCTGCGGTCGGCCGGCCACCCCCTGCTGGGCGCCGCGGTCGCGTTCGCCGGTGGTGAGGGTGCGTTGCTGACGGGGCGGTTGTCGCTTGCGGCTCAGCCCTGGTTGGCGGAGCACGTGGTGGCGGGTGCGGTGCTGGTGCCGGGGACGGCGTTGGTGGATCTGGTGCTGCGGGCCGGTGACGAGGTGGGGTGCGAGCTCCTGGAGGAGCTGACGCTCCAGGCGCCGTTGGTGCTGCCCGAGCAGGGCGCGGTGCAGGTCCAGATCACGGTGAGCGCCGCCGACGGAACCGGCCGCCGCACGGTCCAGGTGCACTCCCGGCCGGACGGCGCCCAGGAGGGCGGCGAGGACTGGACCTCGCACGCCACCGGCGCCCTGGTCACCGCCGGGCCGGCGTCCGACGAGGAACTGTCGCCCTGGCCGCCCCTCGCGGCCGAGGCCGTGGCGACCGAGGGCTACTACGAGCGGCTGACGGAGCTGGGATTCGGCTACGGCCCGGTGTTCCAGGGGCTGCGCGGGGTGTGGCGGCGTGGTGAGGAGGTGTTCGCCGAGGTGGCGCTGCCGGAGGGCACCGAGGTCGACGGGTTCGGTGTCCACCCGGCGCTGCTGGACGCGGCCCTGCACGCGGTGGGCCTGGGCGGGCTGCTGCCCGACACCGGACAGGGGCGGATCCCGTTCTCCTGGAGCGGCGTGCGCCTCGCGGCGACCGGCGCGGGCGCGCTGCGCGTGCGACTGGCCCCGGCCGGAGCGGACGCCGTCTCGCTGCTGGCCGCCGACGCCACCGGCCGGCCCGTCGCCACCGTCGACTCCCTGGTCCTGCGCCCCGTCGCCGCCGACGGGTTCGCCCGGGCACGCCGCGCCGAGCAGCAGGACGGGCTCTACCGGATCACCTGGCCGACGGTCGCCCTGCCAGCCGCGCCGGGCGCCGACGCGGAGCACGCCGACTGGGCCCTGCTCGACCACGCCGCTCCCGAGGACCCGAACGGGAGCCTCGCGACCGCGCTGGCCGCCGAACTCGCGGCGGCCGACGCCCGGCTCACGGTCCACCCCGGCCTCACCGCGCTCACCACCGCCCTGGACGACGGCGCCACGCCCCCGCACCTGGTGCTCGCCACCGTCACCCCCGGCGGGGAGGACGCCGCCGACGTCCACCGGACGACCCGTGAGGTCCTCGGCCTGGTCACGGCCTGGCTGGCCGAGGAGCGCACGGCGCGGTCCCGGCTGGTCCTGCTCACCCGCGGCGCGGTCGCCCCGGAGGCCGGCGAGTCGGTGGCCGACCCGGCCCAGGCCGCCGCCTGGGGCCTGGTGCGCTCCGCCCAGTCCGAGAACCCGGACCGGATCCTGCTGGTCGACCTGGACGGCCACCCGGACTCGGTGCGCGCCCTGACGGCCGTGCCGGCCGCCGGTGAGCCGCAGCTCGCGCTGCGCCGGGGGGCCGCCCACGCCCCCCGGCTGGCCCGTACGGAGCCCGGCGCGGCCCTGCACCCCGCCCCCGGTGCGTCCGGCTGGCGGCTGACCACCGACGGCACGGGCACCCTGGACGGCCTCGCGCTGACCGAGAACCCGGCCGCCACGGCCCCGCTGGGCGAGGGGCAGGTCCGGATCGCCGTCCGGGCCGCCGGGGTGAACTTCCGCGACGCGCTCATCGCCCTGGGCATGTACCCGGGGGCGGCCTCGCTGGGCAGCGAGGCCGCCGGCGTCGTCGTCGAGACCGGGCCCGGGGTCACCGGCACGGCCGTCGGGGACCGCGTCTTCGGCATGGTCCCCGAGGCCTTCGGGCCGCTCGCGGTCGCCGACCACCGCATGGTGGCCCGCATGCCGCGCGGCTGGACCTTCGCCCAGGCCGCGTCCGCGCCGATCGCCTACCTCACCGCCTACTACGCCCTGGTCGACCTGGCCGGCCTGCGCCCGGGCCAGTCGCTGCTGGTGCACTCGGCGGCGGGCGGCGTCGGCATGGCGGCCACCCAGCTGGCCCGCCACCTCGGCGCCGAGGTCTACGGCACCGCGAGCCCCGGCAAGTGGGCGGCGCTGCGGGCCGACGGCCTGGACGAGGCGCACCTCGCCTCCTCCCGCACGCTCGACTTCGCGCCGCACTTCCTGGCCGCGACCGGCGGGCGCGGGGTGGACGTCGTCCTGAACTCGCTGGCCGGCGAGTACGTCGACGCCTCGCTGCGGGTGCTCGCCGACGGCGGGCACTTCCTGGAGATGGGCAAGACCGACGTCCGTGACGCCGCTGCGGTCGCCGCGGCCCACCCGGGCGCGTCCTACCGGGCGTTCGACACGATCGAGGCCGGACCGGACCGGATCGGCGCCATGCTCCGCGCCCTGGTGGAGCTGTTCGAGCGGGGCGTGCTGCGGCCGCTGCCCGTCACCGGCTGGGACGTGCGGCAGGCGCCGGACGCGCTGCGCCACCTCAGCCAGGCCCGGCACACCGGCAAGCTGGTGCTCACCGTGCCCGCCCCGCTCGACCCGCGGGGCACGGTGCTGATCACCGGAGCCACCGGCGCCCTCGGCGGCGTGGTCGCCCGGCACCTGGTGACCGAGCACGGCGTCCGGCGGCTGCTGCTGACCGGCCGGCGTGGTCCCGCGGCCGAGGGCGCCCGCGAACTGCGCGACGAACTGGTGGAGCTGGGGGCGGAGGTGACCCTGGCGGCCTGCGACGCCGCCGACCGGGAGGCCGTCGCCGCGCTGCTGGCGGCCGTCCCGGCCGAGCACCCGCTGACCGCCGTGATCCACGCGGCGGGGGTGCTGGACGACGGCACGGTGACCTCGCTGACGCCCGGGCGGCTGGCGGCGGTGCTGCGCCCGAAGGTGGACGCGGCCCTGGTGCTGGACGAGCTCACCCGCGATCTCGACCTGTCGGCCTTCGTGCTGTTCTCCTCGGTCGCCGCCACCCTCGGCAGCGCCGGGCAGGGCAACTACGCGGCGGCCAACGCCTTCCTCGACGCGCTGGCCCTGCGCCGCCGGGCGTCCGGTCTGCCCGCGACCGCGCTGGCCTGGGGCCCCTGGGCCGAGGGCGGGATGGCGGCCGGGATGGACGCGTCCGGCCGCGACCGGATGGCGCGATCGGGGCTGGTCCCGTTCCGGGCGAAGGAGGGCCTGGCGCTCTTCGACACCGCCCGCTCGGGGGAGAACGCCCTGGCGGTGCCGGTGCGCTTCGACTCCGCGGCCGACCGGAGCGCCGCCGCGGCGGCCGTCCCGGCGATCCTGCGGGCCCTGGTCCGCACGCCCGCCCGGCGCACGGCCGAGGCCGCGACGGGCGGCGCGGACACCCTCCGGCACCGGCTGGACGGTCTGCCGCAGGACGAGCAGACCCGGCTGCTGCTGGACGTCGTGCGCACGCACGTGGCGGCGGTGCTGGGGCTCGGCGGACCGCAGGACGTCGAGCGGGGCCGCGAGTTCAAGGCCCTGGGCTTCGACTCGCTGACCGCCGTGGAACTGCGCAACCGGCTCGGTGCCGCCACCGGGCTGCGGTTGCCCGCGACGCTGGTGTTCGACTTCCCGAACCCCCTCGCGCTCGCGGAGCGGATCCGGACCGGCCTCGCGCCGGAGCAGGTGGAGCCGGCGGTGGCGGTGTTCGGCGAGATCGACCGGCTGGAGGCGGTCCTCGCGGCGATCGGAGCGGACGACGAACTCGTCCGCTCCGGGGTCCGCACCCGGCTGCAGGCGGTGCTCGCGGGGCTGGCCGGCACCCCGGCGGACGAGACGGACGGCGCGGACGCGGACGCCTCGGACGAGCGGCTCCGGAGCGCGACCGTCGACGACATCTTCGAGCTGATCGACCAGGAGCTCGACGCCTCCTGACCCTGTGGCTCCACCGGATCGCAGTGCGACAGCACTTCCTGACTCTCATGGCGGGTGAACGAGACATGCAGAACGAGCAGAAGCTGCTCGACTACCTCAAGCGCGTGACGGCCGATCTCAAGCAGACCCGGCGCCGGTTGCACGAGGCGGAGGCCAAGGACCAGGACCCGATCGCCATCGTGGCGATGGGCTGCCGCTACCCCGGGCAGGTCAACAGCCCCGAGGAGCTCTGGCAGCTGGTCGAGCGCGGCGGCGACGCGGTCTCCGGCTTCCCCGCCGGCCGCGGCTGGGACCTGGAGGACCTCTACGACCCGGACCCCGGGAGCCCCGGCAAGTGCTACACCCGCGAGGGCGGGTTCCTGCACGAGGCCGGGGAGTTCGACCCGGGCTTCTTCGGGATCTCACCGCGCGAGGCGCTGGCCACCGACCCCCAGCAGCGGCTGCTCCTGGAGGTGGCCTGGGAGACCTTCGAGCGGGCCGGGATCGACCCGCTGTCGGTCAAGGGCTCCAGCACCGGCGTCTTCGTCGGCCTCGCCTACCAGGGGTACGCGGGCGACGCCGAGAACGCCCAGGAGCTGGAGGGCTTCCTGCTCACCGGCACCGCGCCGAGCGTCGCCTCCGGCCGGCTCTCCTACACCTTCGGCCTCGAAGGCCCGGCGCTGACCGTGGACACCGCGTGCTCCTCCTCGCTGGTCGCCCTGCACCTGGCGGTCCAGGCGCTGCGCCGGCGCGAGTGCTCGCTCGCGCTGGCCGGCGGTGCGGCGGTCATGGCGAGCACCGGGATGTTCACCGAGTTCAGCCGCCAGCAGGGCCTCTCGGTGGACGGCCGCTGCAAGTCCTTCTCCGCCGAGGCGGACGGCACCGGCTGGGGCGAGGGCGTCGGCCTGCTGCTGGTCGAGCGGCTCTCCGACGCCCGGCGCCACGGGCACCCGGTGCTGGCCGTGGTGCGCGGCAGCGCGGTGAACCAGGACGGCGCGTCCAACGGCCTGACCGCCCCGAACGGTCCCGCCCAGCAGCGGGTGATCCGCCAGGCGCTGGCGAGCGCGGGGCTCTCCCCGGCGGACGTCGACGCGGTGGAGGCGCACGGCACCGGGACCAGGCTCGGCGACCCGATCGAGGCACAGGCACTGCTGGCCACCTACGGGCAGGACCGGCCCGAGGAACGCCCGCTGTGGCTGGGCTCGTTGAAGTCGAACATCGGTCACACCCAGGCCGCCGCCGGGGTCGGCGGCATCATCAAGATGGTGCAGGCGCTCCAGCACGAGGTCCTGCCCAGGACCCTGCACGTGGACGAGCCCTCCCCGCACATCGACTGGTCGACCGGCGCGGTGCGGCTGCTGACCGAACCGGTGGCCTGGCCGGCGGGCGAGCGGCCGCGCCGCGCCGCCGTCTCCTCCTTCGGGGTGAGCGGGACCAACGCGCACACCATCATTGAGCAGGCTCCGGCCGCGCCCGGGGCGGACGAGGAGCCTTCGGCCCGCTCGGCCCCGCTGCCCGTCAAGGCGGCGGCTCCGGTGCCCTGGGTGGTCTCCGCCCGCAGCAGGGCCGCCCTGCGCGGGCAGGCGGAACGGCTGCTCTCCCACGTCATCGGCCTGCCCGACGTGCGGCCGGTCGACGTCGCCCGCGCGCTGGCGACCTCGCGCGCCGCGCTGGAGCACCGCGCGGTGGTGGTCGGCACGGAGCTCGCCGAACTCGTCGACGGCGTCCGCGCGCTGGCGCAGGGCGGCCCGTCGCCGCAGGTGGTCGAGGGGGTGGCCGGCCGGGACGCCGGGCTGGCGTTCCTGTTCTCGGGGCAGGGCAGCCAGCGGGTCGGGATGGGGCGTGAGCTGCATGCGTCGTTCCCGGTGTTCGCGAAGGCGTTCGACGAGGTCTGCGCCGCCGTGGACGTCCACCTCGAACGGCCCTTGCGGGACGTGGTGTTCGGCGAGGACGCGGAGCTGCTGGCGCGCACGGAGTTCACCCAGCCCGCGCTGTTCGCGATCGAGGTGGCGCTGTTCCGGCTGGTGGAGTCCTGGGGGGTGCGGGCGGACTTCCTCGCCGGGCACTCGATCGGCGAGCTGGCCGCCGCGCACGTCGCGGGTGCCTTCTCCCTGGCCGACGCCGCCGAACTGGTGGTGGCGCGCGGCCGGTTGATGCAGCAGCTGCCGCCCGGCGGCGCGATGATGGCGGTGCAGGCCGCCGAGGGCGAGGTGCTGCTGACGCTGGCGGGCCGCGAGGACCGGGTGGGCATCGCGGCCGTCAACGGCCCGTCCTCGGTGGTGCTCTCGGGCGCGGAGGACGCCGTCCTGGAGGTCGCGGGGCTGCTGGAGGGCCGTCGCAGCAAGCGGCTCGCCGTCTCCCACGCGTTCCACTCGCCGCTGATGGAGCCGATGCTCGCGGCCTTCCGCGCGGTGGCCGAGCGTGTCACCTTCGCCGCGCCCACCCTGCCGATCGTCTCGACCCTGACCGGCCAGCTCCTCACCTTCGAGGAGGTGGCCGACCCCGACTACTGGGTGCGCCACGTCCGCCACGCCGTCCGCTTCGCCGACGCCGTCGAGACGCTCGCGGCCAAGGGCGCGGCGGTGTTCCTGGAGGTCGGCCCCGGCGGTCTGACCCCGATGGTGCAGGAGACGCTGGCCGGCGCGGTCGCCGTCCCCGCGCTGCGCGCCGACCGCCCCGAGGCCGAGTCCTTCACCACCGCCCTCGCCCGGCTGCACGCCCACGGCACCGCCCTCGACTGGGACGCCGTGCTCGCCGGCACCGACGCCCGCCGGATCGACCTGCCCACCTACGCCTTCCAGCGGGAGTCCTACTGGCTGGAGCCGGCCGCCCGTGACCGGCGCGAGCAGCCGACGGCGGACGGCTGGGAGTACCGGGTCACCTGGACGCCGCTGCCGGACCTCGCGGACGCCCCGCAGAACACGAGCACGGCGCAGGGCCGCTGGCTGCTCCTGGCACCCGCCGGCAGCGCGGCGCGGAGCACCGCCGACGCGCTGCGCGCGACGCTGGCGGCCCGGGGCGCGGACGCCGACGTCCTGGAGCTCGACGGGCCCGCCGACCGGCAGGCCCTCGCCGCGCGGCTGCGCGCGGCCGCCGACGGCGAGGTGCCGCTGCGCGCGGTCGTCTCGCTGCTCGCCCTCGGCGACGACCGGGGCGTGGACGAGGACCGGGGCGCGCTGCCCGCCGGTGTGGCGCCGACCCTGACCCTGGTGCAGGCCCTCGGCGACGCGGACGTCGAGGCGCCGCTCTGGTGCGTGACCCGCGGCGCGGTGGCGGCCGGCGGAGCCGACGAGCCGGCCGATCCCGCCCAGGCGCAGATCTGGGGTCTGGGCCGGGTCGCCGCCCTGGAGCACTCCGACCGCTGGGGCGGCCTGGTCGACCTGCCGCCGGCCGCCGCACCGGGGGAGGAGCGGCCGGAACCCGACGAGCCGGCCCTTGCCCGGCTGGCCGCCGCCCTCACCTCGGACGGCGACGAGGACCAGCTGGCCGTCCGCGGCACGACGGTCCTGGCCCGCCGGCTGACCCGCCTCACCCCCGACGGCCCCGCCCCCGCCGACGGGTGGGCGCCGCGCGGCACCGTCCTGGTCACCGGCGGCACCGGTGCGCTCGGCGGCCACGTCGCCCGCTGGCTGGCGCGCAGCGGCGCCGAGCACCTGGTGCTCACCAGCCGGCGCGGCCCCGCCGCCCCGGGCGCCGACGAACTCCGCGCCGACCTGGAGGAACTCGGCGCCCGCGTGACGATCGCGGCCTGCGACGTGACGGACCGGGCCGCGCTGGCCGCGCTGCTGGCCGGCCTCCCGGCGGAGCAGCCGCTCACCGCCGTGGTCCACACCGCCGGCGTCGACACCGCGGCGATGCTCGCCGACACCGATCCGGCGGCCTTAGCCCCCGGGGTGGCAGGGA
>NZ_JBHYUU010000072.1:0-35970 GCF_042749955.1 Kitasatospora sp. NPDC059462
CGTCACGTCAAAACGCGCCACGCCCCCGAGTTCTACCAGACACACCAGCCCGCCATCAGGGCCAGGCCAAGATCCGAACCTTGAACAGCTCCTAGCGGCAGCTCCAGTAGCGGCAAGATGCGGGCACCTTGGTCGCCGAGCACCTCTTCCGTGATCTACACGCCTGGCGAGGTGAAGGGTCTGACTCCTGTTCGCGACGCCGCCGTGTTGCGCGCGCGTCAACAGCCCGACCTTCGCGATGTTTTCCTCTGCCACGCGTGGGATGACCGGCGCGGTGCTGCCAAGGAGTTGTGCGATCTGCTGGAAGCAGAAGGCGTGTCGGTCTGGTTCAGCGAGAAGGACATCGCGCTTGGCCTACCGTTCATGCGGGAAATCGACAGGGGATTGGCGAGGTCGCGTACAGGTCTTGTGCTGGTCACCCCTGCGCTACTGACACGCCTCAAGCGCGGTGGCGTCTCTGACAAGGAGCTCTCGGAGCTCCTTGCACGTGACCTGCTGCTCCCTGTCATACACAAGACGACCTACGGCGAACTCCGGGACGTTAGCCCCCTGCTTGCATCCCGAAACGGGTTGGACACGGCTGAGGATTCGATGGCAGTAGTTGCCATCAAGATCGCAGAGCTGGTGGCTGTTGAGGACGACCAGCTCGCGGCGAACTAAGGGCAGGAAGGTCGCCGAGGTCATCCGTCCTGGGCGGGGCGACGTTAGCGGCTGAGGAAGATCGAGAACACTGAGGCACGACGGGTGGAGGCGCTCAGTGTTCTCGCCCCTTGAACCCAGGCCACCCTGGGGCAGTTCTTTACTCCTGCACCAGTCTCTGACCTGATCGCCTCGATGCCTCGCCTAGACGCGCTGAGCAATACCGTGCACACCTGACCCCCGGCGCTGGGGCCGGCTCGCTGACCGCCGAACTGGTGAGCCGACTGCACGGCGAGCGCCCTGGCCCGGACGTTCACGTGGTCGCCAGCCGCGTACGGGACGGCAAACTTAGCGTGTCGACCCGTACCCCTATCAGAGTGAGCCGTCGCACCGCTTCTGTGTGAAACATCCGGCGCTGCCACCTCTGGTAGCGGTAAGCGCACTCCATGGTCGTCCAGGCCAGCCAGAACCCCACAACCCCAGCGACCACGGGCGCCGCGTGCAGCCGCATCCCACCCTCGCCTTGGACGCCGAGGGACAATGTCCAGGCGAGCGTGAGGGCGACGGTGAGCGCCAACCACAGGACGTACCCGCTGAAAGCCCAGGGCTGCGCCTCACGCAGCCATAGCAACCGCCCGCGTTCCGCCGCCCGTCCGTGAGCCGCCACCGCCCCCTCCAGCTCTCCGAGTGCGAAGCGTGCCCGGTCCCGCTGCTCTCGCCGGATCGGTCCGCTCCACTCTTGCGTACGCACGTCGAGCCGAGCGATCTCTCGCCGTACCACCGCCATCAGAGCTGTCGCGGGTACCGCCTCCGGCCACTGCGCCCACCGTTCACGGTCTCTCTTGAGGGAGAGCACGAAGCGGGCTGCCATCGGGCCGACGGCGAGACACATGCCCAGCATCAGCACGACGGCGAAGGCGGGGCTCCGCCCCCACGCCTGGATCACGAGGACCGTCGCGAACAGCAGGAGGAAGACTGGCACGGGGTAGGTCGCCCGCAGGTAGTTCTGCTGCGTCGCGTCCTGCAGGTCGCGTTCCCACGCCTGGATGGGGCGGCGCATTAGGCCGCAGGACAGCAGCACGGCGACCAGGACGAAGCCCATCAGTCCAAGGGACGCCAGGGCCAGCAGCAGGGCGGCCGGGGCGCCGTCCGGTTCTGGGGGTGGCCTTCCGGCCGCCACAGCCCACGGAACGAGGACGCAGAGTGCGATGGCGAGGAGGCCGGTGGCCCAGCCGAGCAGCTGGCCGGGCTGTCGTGGTGGCCGCTCTTCGGAGGGGAACGGCACCCACTCCGGTGCCACCAGGGTCTCCAGCGTGGCGATCAGCTCCTCGACGGCCGCGTCCCAGCCATCTGCGGTAACGCGATGCGCCTGCCGCAGAGAGAGGTCACGGATCGACGCGGGAAGCAGCTCGGGCGACGGCGGCTCCACAGCGTCAAGGAGCAGGGGGATTACGGTCTTCCCAGCGGCGAGCGCCAGCTCGATCTCGTGCCGCACCCAGTCGCCCGCTCGGTCGAGGCATCTCTCGCCCGACGGGGCCCGCGCTTCCAGCCAGCCCTCCGGAATGGTGACGAGCAGAACCTCGCAGTCATGTAATCGGCGTCTGAGGTCATCTGGGTAGCGGCTACCCGGCAGCATCGACGACGTGTCGAGGAAGACCTGCGCGTCGCCGAAGTGACGGCTGAGTCGTTCACGCAGCCGGTGCACCGCATCCGTGGCACGCGGACTCCTGCGGTAGTTGATGAAGACGCCTCCCATGGCGGTGTCACCCCTCCTCATCCGTTCCTTCTGCCAGGGTGGTGGTCGGGGACTGCTTCGAAGAACTCCGAACCACGAAGGCGAGGACGTCCATGCACCCGTGCCCGTTCTGTTCCATCGCAGTCGGCTGCGGCCCGGCTCGGATGATCTTCGAGGACGACCACACTGTGGCGTTCTTCCCGCTGGTCCCGGCGACCCTCGGCCACACGCTTGTGGTGCCCCGGATCCATGCGCCGGACCTCTGGGCCATGTCGCCGACGGAGGCAGAGCAGCTGCTTGCGACCGCGCTCCGCATCGGAGCCGCCTTGCGTGACCACCTCGTCCCTGATGGCATGAATGTCATCCATTCCGCCGGCTCCGCGGCTTCCCAGACGGTGTTCCACGCCCATGTTCATCTCGTTCCACGGTGGCGAGATGATGCCATTGGCCCGCTGTGGCCGGGAGAAGGGGCGGGGGTCCGGGATGTGGCTATGCTCGATGTACTGGCTGATGAGATGGCCGCCCTGCTGCGCCCGCCCGCGCCTCCGAGGGCGTGATTCAGCGGGCCACGAGGACGACCACGAAATGGGCGATCAGCAAGGCACCGTAGAACAGCACCAGCGTCTGAGAGAAGGCGGCCTTTGCCAGCGTCACCCTTGCCAGGTACGGTCCGATGTTCATCGACAGCATTTCCACGGTGCTTTTGGGTGTCCGGGCGTCTTCGTACAGGGCTCGGAAGAGCCGTTCTTGGCGCAGGAAGTACGAGTCGAGGAACCAGAAGCCCAGCAGAGGGACGATTCCGCTCAGCGCGATCTGCCAGCTGAGCCGCCCTGCTGAGAGTGCCAAGATGGCGGCGGTGAGCGTCATCGCCCAGCCCTTGAGCAGGAACGAGTTGTTGCCCAGCCTGGTGACGACGGCCTGGATGAACTCCAGGTGCTTGATCCGGTCGGCGCTCAGTGGAGTGCCACTGGTGGTGGTGGCGGTACTGACGTCCGCTTCGTCGCTGATGCTCACTGACACGGTCCCCCTCCGTCGGGCATGCCCACATCGAGAGACTATCGCGGGGCCGGTGCTCCGGACTCCGTCCCGCCGATGGGAGTTGGGTCTGGCTCCCCGCCCGGCTCCGCGTCCCGTGTGAGGCCCTGGCCGCGCCCTTTGAGCCGGACGAACTCGATGGCGCTTAGGGTCCGGTGATCCGGGGCCCAGTGAGCGCGCACGGGGTGAGACCAAAACTGAGGCTACGAGACGACGAAGGCCCGGGCCGCTGAGCGGTCCGGGCCTTCGTGAAGGCGGAGGGTACGAAATTCGAACTCGTGAGGGGTTGCCCCCAATACGCTTTCCAAATGTTCGTTCGGCTGTCCGGGGGCGGCCGCAGGCGTCCTGACCTGCGCTGGAGTGGCCTGCCAACGAGCTCTGGGCGGTGCTGTACGGGGGTGAATGCAACCAGGGCCGGAGCCCTTGATCGCAGTAGCGGCGGCCTCCTGCCAAAGTGGCATGCCGAGATCACCAGCACGTCCGATTCGGGCCTGCAGGTTATCCAGGCTTCGGCGTCGGCCGTACAGGCCCCGCCCCGGTACGTGGCCGGCCCGGCCGCCCGTCGGCTGGCCCGGAAGGACGTCGGGGTCGGGCGACGGATGCCGGGGTCGGGCGATTCGTCCCAGAGCCGGGAGAAGTCGAGGGGGTCGGTTGGGCGGGTGCGGCCGACGCGGTAGCGGCCAAGTCGTTGAGCGTCGCGTTGACGACCGGCCAACACATGTCGACCGTGTCGCGATTGGGGCCGTGTCCGGTTCGTCGTTCCGCCGCCGGATGTACCAGGTTGCGGTAGTGCCGCACGAGATCCGACGCGAGCTTGGCATCATGCTCGATCCAGCCGTTGTCGTGCGCGAGATCGACAAGATCCTTCAGCCCCAGGTCCTCCGGCCTCTTTCTCGGTGCGCGAACGGCTGCGCGTACCTGGGCGACGTGCACGAGAACCCCCTCCAGAAGACTGCCCAGCATGATCACGGCTGCTGTGTACGCCCCGTGCTCGTAGCACGTATGCGCTTCGTCGAGCCTGGTTTGGACTGCCGCCGCCAGCGCCGGGTCTCCGATCACCTGTGAAACGGAGACCTGCAGTTCGACCCTGGGCATCCGCACCGACTCCTCGGTGCTGGCCTCCACTGGTACGAGGATCGGCTGTCCCTCCGCGTAGCCGATTCGCCATCCTTCCAGGGCCAGAACCTCGTCGAGTCGGGAGACAGTGGCCTTGTACTCACGCAGTTGGCCAACGTACTCACGCCGGTCGGCGAGTCGCAGCACTGCCTTCAGGGCATCGCCATCGCCCTCCTCCTGGCGCTCGCGAAGCAGTCCGAGCGTCCATTGGTGCCGCGATGAGCCATCGGGGTCGGGGACGTCCTCCCACTTCGCGCGTCGCAGGAACTCGGCAATCTCGTAGCCCCTGCGGTACAGCAGTGGTGAATCGTCGCCACAGATCAAATAGGCGATCTCGATGAGGACGCTCTCGTCGAACGACTGGCTCATGTCAGGTCTCCTTGGGCGTCATCGGCGGGCAGATCCTCGTCATCGGTCGTTTCGTTATCAACGTCCGCTTCCTGCGTCTCGTCGTACAAGGCGACTGGGTTCCAGGCACTTGCCCCGTCGGAGGCAAACTGTTCGAATTCGGCCGCGCCCGGGTGGATGCCGAGCGCTGTGAGCTTGCGCCAGAGGGGTGCGAGAGCCTGGTCGGGTGCCAGAGCGAACTCGCTGCTGCGTACTCGCCAGAAGGTCCATCCCGCGCGCCGCAGATCCCGCTCTCGCTCATAGTCCTCTTGGCGCTTCTTGCTGGTGGCGTGGTGGGGGCTACCGTCACACTCCACGGCCAGTCGCGAGTTCTCCCCGACCACGACCAGGTCGATGAACTTGCCAGCGACCTCCCACTGCGGAACGACGTGGTACCCACGCCGCCTGATCTCCAAGAAGACCCTCTGCTCAAACAAAGAGTCGAACGGATCGCACTTCTCATCAGGAGTGACCATCGCCAGGGCCGGCGGTGCGGGGTGCAGGGCCGGCGGGTTCTGCATGTAGGTGAGCAGGGAGTGCCGCAGATCCTTGCTGCTCAGCTGATCGGGGGTCACAGAGGTGAAGAGCCACATCTGATCACGGCCGCGGCTCGCCGCGACGTTGAAGCGCCTGCCGTCGTTCAAGCCGGTCAACGCCCGGGCGTGGTCGCCGTCCACCACCATGGAGAGCAGGATCACGTCCCGCTCGTCCCCCTGGAACTGCTCGGCCGTCCCGACTCGGATGTTGTGCCGCTCACCGGCCTCAGGGCCGATCTCCGTGTCGATCAAGTCCTCCAACAACCGCGTCTGCGCACCGGACCGCAGGACGATGACGCCGATACTCCGGCCCGCGTACACAGGGTCGCCGATCAGCTCCCGCAGTTTGCCGACCAGGCGCTCCGCCTCGGGCCGGTTGACGAGGCGCTCACGCGTCCCCTCGCAGTAGCCCTCGCGCACATGGACGACCTCCAGGGGCCTCAGGCGGTCGGCACCGTACTGGCGCAAGGGGACCAACTCGTTGTCAGGGTAGAACTGCCGCGAGGACCATTTGATGATCTCCGGCATGCAACGGAAGTGTTCGGTCAACCGGATGACCTCGGGAAAACGGGCGGACAGCAGCTCGTAGAGGTTTGACTTCGGGCTGAAGCCGTCCCGCTGCCAGTCAGCGAAGCCGGCCAGCCGTTCATCGACCTTCTGGTTGATCTTGTCGTGCTTGTCGCCGGTATAGAACGGTGCGCACTGCTTGTCGTCGCCAACAACGATCACCCGGGGCGCGAGCCACAGCAGCAGCAGCCCGGACAGGCCGACCTGGCTTGCTTCATCGACGATGACGACGTCGAACGCGTCGGGTTCCGGGTCTAGCATCTCGACGACCTGCCGCAGCGGCATGACCCACGCGGGTACCGCTCCCCGCGCGTCGCGCATCGCGGACCGGGCCGCGGCCAGATGCCGCTTCCCCTGTGCCGACGTACCGCGCCCGGCATGCGACATCGCCGTCGCGTAGGCGCTCAGTGCCTGCTTCTGCCTCGTGGTCATCCGCCTGAGGCAGTACAGCAGCGCCCGGTCCGCGGCGAGCTGTTCCTTGACACTCTCGAGTTGCGCCTCGACCTCTGCGAGCTCGCGTTCGAGCTTTGGTTCTCGCCCTGGAGACAACTGGTGATCCATGAAGCGCTTGGACAACTGCCACGACCACGCCCGGTCAAGGGCGGCGAACCGGCCCTGCCAGTGCGGGGCCGTGGGCGACGCGGCGAACTCGCGGCCGAGTTCGGGCAGTCCTTCCCGCAGCTGCGCGAGCAGCTCGTCCGCCTGCCTGCGGTCGGTTTCCCGCAGGTAGGCAGCAGCCACGGCGTCGATCGCCCCGGCATACGCAGCGGCGTCACGGTTCGACGCCGCGCGGTGGACCTCGGTCAACTCGGGTACATCGGCGCTGTTCGGGTCGGGAAGCGACTCGATCAGAGAAGCCAGTTCGTGCTCCGCCAGCCTGGCCGACAGCACCAACCGCGCGCGCCCGGCCGTCTCGCGCACGTCGTTCCACTGCTGCGGAGAGCGCACCATGAGCCCCTTCACCCCGGCCTGCACCAGAGCGTCGTGTACGGCCCGCGCCGCCGCGGTGAACGCGTCCACCGCCTGCAACAGTGTGTAGCGGTCCAGCAACTCGGACAGCACCGCCTCGGAGTCGCCCTCGGCTTTGGGAGCGCGGAACGCCTTCCACCGTTCCTGCAGCTGCCGAGCGCACTCCCGCAGTTCGAGGTGCACGACCACGGCCTCTACCTCTTCTGCCGTCCGCGGGACACGGCCGTCGACCCGGCAGTTCTCCAGCAGGGGACGAGCCTGCTTGTGGAAGGACTTCTTCAGCGCCCATCTGCTCGGCTGGCCGTTTGTCCTCAGATACTGCGCGAACTCGCGGGCAGCCGCCTTCTGGTGCGGCTCTTCGGTCTGCGATACCTGCGGCAGCACGACGTCCGTCAGAGGCATGCCGAGCAGTTGGTCACGTACCTCTGCAGCACGGGTGGAGTGGCGGCGAACCCCTTCCCACAGCTGCTGACGCTTGTCGGTCATACCGTCAATCAGCGCGGTGGTCTGCCAGTGGTCCGGTGACCACGTCGCCGGATCGGCTAGCAGTCCCTCCTGCTGGAGCGCCCGTTCAGCGGTGTCGAGGAGTCCGATAACGGTGTCGATCAGTCCCTCTCCTCGATCCGCCATCGTCAGCGCCGCTTCCGAGGGTGCGCTGCCTGACACCTCCAGAGCGGCGTGCAGGCTTCGCACGAGTTCCTCGAACCGCGCCGGAGCAGGCAGGGATTCGGGAGGAGGACACAGGAAGGAACGCGAAGTGAGCACCTCGAACCCGTGGCGCTCCACGAGCCCGAGGAGACGTTGGGCTTCTTCGGCCGTGATCGGAGGACGAGCGGGCGCGGCTGCTGGCAGTTCGGGAAGCCACTCGTAGGACGCCGCCCGCTCGGAGACCAGTTCGACGATCTCTGCGAGCCGCCCGGAATATCCCGGCGCTACTGCGGATTCGAGATGTTCAACCCACTCGGCCTCCCGCAGGACACGCAGGTCCTCGCGCAGGGCGGCCTGCAGTTTCTCCAGGTCTGACCGGTCCTGCTGGTGCTCCTCGATGCTCTCGATGAGTCGGTCAGTTGTCACCGAGGCGCTGAGATGGGATAGGGATCGGACGGACTGTCCGAGTTCATCACCACCTTCGTACCTGAAGTCACCCTGTAGCGCACAAAGGTGACGCAGTTTCTGGGGAATCTTGTCACGCAGGACCTTCAGTGCCTGTGCCTTCTCGCTGGTCACCAGAACCCGCTTGCCGTCGGCCAGTAGCGCTGAAATCAGGTTGGCGATGGTGTGGGTCTTGCCGGTTCCGGGAGGCCCTTGGACCACGACACCGGTGTCCTTCTGCAACCTGCTCAGCACTTCGTGCTGTGCTCGGTTGACCGGGAGCGGGAACAGCGGGTCCGGCCCGAGTGCGGGTTCGAAGCGGCCCGCTGCTTCGGCCGCCCAGTCTGTCCGATCTTCGGGCTCGATCTGGAACAGCAACTGCGCCAGGCCGAGTGGACTCACGGCTCCGGGCTGGGCCAAACTGCGGGCGATGCCGTCGTAGAACGTGACCAGAGCCCCCTGGCCACGTTCGCGCAGAACGATCGCCGGCGTGAACGAGACACTGGGCTCAGCGGGGTAGGTCTCGTCCGGGCGGTTCCAGGAATCGTCGAAGCGGGCCGCCTGCTCCATGCCGAAGGCCCGCTCGCACCAGGAGCGCAGCACTTCCACGGCATCCGTGGAGAGTGGGTGGAAGGCGTCTTCCTCGACCCGGGATCGCAGCGCGTTCAGCAACTGCGCGGTGTAGCCGTGGGTCTCGTCCAGGAAGTCCCCGTCCTCAAGCCTCGGGCTGTCACCGTCCGACAGCGAGACAGTGATGTGCACCGTCGCCGGATCCACTGCCAGCACCAAGGGGACCGTCAGAACATGCCTGTGCACCCGCTCTTTCCTGCTCCCGCGGTCCAAGGCCAACAGTCCGGTGCTCAGGACTGCCTCGAAGGCCTCTCCCTCCCGCTGGATCTGGGTTGCCATGCGGTAGAGGTGGCGGTGCAGCTGCCGGTATGGCTCTTTCGCTTGCTCGCGCTGTGCCCAGCGCTTCCACTCGGGGAGCCAGCGGCTGTAGGCGTTCAGCACATCCAGGGCGTCTTCCCTGGCGATCTCATCGATCTCGTAGGTGGTGCCGTCCTCGTCCTCCGCATAGCCGCGACCGGGCCCGACATCCGCCAGAAGCGGGTCCCCCGTTGTGGCGGAGGCCGCGGCCTGTGGCTCGATCCAGCCTTGCAGCACGTCGGGAACCGCCGGCGCGGGCCGCACCGGGTAGTGCTTGACCTTGAACAGCACCCCGCTGGTTGCCAGCTTCGCGGGAACAAGATCGTCAGGGCATTCGGTAAGCCAGATCACCTGTTTGTATTTCGAACAGTCGCGCACCGGCTTATAGGAACTGCGAACGAACTCCCGCAGGAACTCGACCAGGTCGCGTGTGCGCCTGACAATCTGCGGATCATCCGCGCGCAGCACTGGCTGCTTCAAGGCCTACCCCTCCAACTGTCGCCGGTAGAAAGCCTTTTAGGATCCGTGGAAGCTGTTCATGGGGCAAACGTCGCAGGTTGTCAGCACAGGGATCCAGCCATGATCGCCATGGTGGATCCATCAGGTAAACGGGCTGGCCTCACCTTCGATAGCTTCCTGGCTGCGCTCGGGAACTTGGGGAAACGCTCGCTGGTTCAAGCGCCGATCTGCCGGTTCGAGCGGTATCCAACTCACCCTTGTTGTCTGAATATCACCCGAGGAGGACTCCTGCCGTCAGAAAGCACACAGTCACAGCGTTCGCCTTGGGATCCAGTGCCTCCTAGCTGGCAGCCGGAGACGACCGAAGGTGTGTTCGCAGGCCGACGCCGGTGTCCCGGCCGGACGGCCGGCGGCCGCCTCCTCTGGGAAACCCTTGGCGGAGGTTGCGGACTGCGGACACGGCCTGATCTCCTGGTTGGAGGGCAGCCACCGGCCCAGGACGGAGCTCGCTCGGGACCAGTCCGGGAACCTTGGTGTCCTGTCGGATTCGGTACTACGGGCGTCGACCACGTGGCCAGGCGTTGACCGCTTCCTCGGGTGGATGCCGCTGTAGCCATTTGCGTGCGGCCTCGTCGCCGAAGCCGTGTGACCGGAGGACTTCAAGGGCGACTGTTCGTACTTCTCGCGCCTTGTCTGCGAGGTTCAGGTGGGTCTTCATGCGCGCCACCACGTCGTCGTAGTCGTACTCGTAACGGCCGTTGACCTTTTGAGCGAACAGCGGCAGAAGCTTGTAATAGCGACGTTCGCTGATGCCGACTTGTGTCCACGGGTACCGGTCCGGCGCCTCGCTCTTCCGGTATTGCATAACCGCGATGCTTGCCTTCCGGCGCACATACCGACGAGTCGCCTCCGCGCCCCGGGCCGGATCGAATCCGGGGCGGATCACCTGTTCGAGGAGCGTCGCGGCCGCAGAAGATCTGTCTGGGGCACGGGTCTCACGCTGGATGCGATCGACCTGCTGCGGGTACGCCATCGCGACGGCGTTCGCCAGCGCCGGATCGTCGCTCCTGATGTAGCCGTGCCAGTAGCCCTTCAAGAGCACCTGGCACGCGATCTCGTAAGCGGTCGAGGCTGGGTCGAGGGTGATGGTCGGTATGCCGTGGCCGTGGATAGCCTTCGCAAGCATCCTCCACGGGCGATCGATAGGACGCTGAACCTGTTCGGTCCAGATGCGTGCTGTGAATGCCCAGTTTGCGGGGTGCCGGGTCATTGGGGCCACGACGAGGATGGCCTCGGCGGCTGCAAGCGGCGGGATCTGTTCGCTGGCATTGGCGTCGTTCAGCAGCAGTTCGTAGAGCCGTCCCTCGTCCTCGGTCTCGCTCGTCACCCAAACGAGACGCCGGGCGATTTGGATCCACCATCCGTTGACATCGACCCCGAGGATCGGGACGTGAAATCGGACGGCGGGGTCCATGATGCGGCGAAAGAGATCTACTCGCTGCTTGTGGTCGACAGATGTGCCCAGCCAATGGAGGACATACTCCGCCGACAGACGCCCCGTCCGCGATGCTTCGGCGGCGAGTTGGCCAGCAATCCAGAGTGCGTCGGCCGCCTGTGCGGCACTGGGGACAGGGCTGACCAGGGGCGAGACCTGCAGGACATTCGCAATCTCGCCGTTCACTGGGTCGGGGACCTCCCACGCACGTGCCCCTGGTTCCATTGAGCCGACCCGCATGTCTGGAATGTCCACGAATGGCAAGCCGTTGGGCACGATGACGGAGGCCGCCCGGCGCAGCGGCCGGAAGCTACGGCCCGAGAGAACATCAATTTCGTGGCCGGTCCGTACGAGAATGTCCGTCAGTGCCTGGCGGTCTGGACTACCGCCGACAAGCTTCATGACCTCGTCGACAAGGCCCTCAGACCAATGTCCCATACGGGCAGTATATGAGGGCATGGAGAATGTAAACCCCAGTCTCAGGCGGGAGCAATCGCACGAGTGGGTCCGCAACCGCGAGGAGGAAGCTCCCGGGGAGGCGGCTCGCAGGCCCTGTACGAAGGAGGCAGCTCGATGAGCTCACCGCTTCAGCAGCCGGCTGTGTCTCCCTCGCCGTCCCCGTCCGGCCCGAACGGTCGGCGGATGCTGGGCGGGACCGTTCTCGGCGGCGGAGGTGGCATCGGTGCACTCGCCTTTGTGGGCGCCCCGTGGTGGGCGGTGGCCGTGGCCGTCATCTTCACCATCACTGCGGCCTTCGGCATCCTCACCGCGTTGGTGCTTATGCCGTCGGACTCCGAGCACAAACGGGACCTCTGGCTGGCCGCTATGCGGTACCGCGCCCAGCGCTCCCAGCGTACCGAGCAGCACAGGGTGCCCGCCTCGCGGAAGCACCGGAAACGCGCCCCCCAACACAACCGCATCGAGTAGGAACCCGCATGGCAGGCAACTGGGTGCGGCCCGCTGCCTGGCGAGGAGCGCGGGCCGAAGCTGTTTCAGCACAGCTCTGCGCCAGGGGTGCGCTTGGAGGGATCTTGTGGGAGATGAGGCGGGCGCAGCCGAATCCGTGGCCCGCTACTGCTCGTAGGCCCAGGCGCTGCCGGTCTGGCGGTACTGCTCGACGGGGATCGGGTCGATGCCGCTTCGCATCCGTGCCGTGTAGAGCAGGCCGTCGAGGTGGTCGATCTCGTGATGGACCAGGCGGGCGAGTCCCCGCTCGTAGGCGGTGGCCGCGAGCTGACCGTCGAGTGTGGTGGTCTGCACGGTGATCCGGAGCGGCCGGGGGACCATGCCGCGGACGTCGAAGAAGGAGAGGCAGCCTTCGTACTGCTCGTCCGTCTCGTCGGAGCGGTCGGTGATCGTCGGGTTGAGCAGGACGATCGCCGGTGCTCCGGGGTCGGCCGGCTGGACGATGGCGGCGGTCCGGCCGATGCCGATCTGGGGTGCCGCGATGCCCATGCCCTTGGCGAAGGGGTGGACTTGGCCGATGCGCTCCATCGCGGTGAACAGCTTCTCCACGACCTGCTCGGCGGCCTCGCGCTCGGCGGGCAGGTCGAAGGGGCGGGCGGGCTCGGCGAGGATGGGCGCGCCCTCCTGGACGACGCCGAGGTTACGCATCTGCTCGCTGGGCCGCACCTGGATCACCTGAACTCCCCTTGAGTCGTGTCGCGTTCGGGTCGGGCCCGGAACCGCCATTCGAGACGGTACCGGGCGTGGAGGTCCGGTGTGGAGGTGCTCCAGGAGAAGACGCGTATGTCGCCCTCCTCGCGCCGGATCGGGGCGGTCCGCAGCGGTGCCGCTTCGGCAGTCATGGATGTCTCCATGCCCCACACGGCCGGGTCAAGGTCGGCGGGGAAGGCGAGTTCGACTTCGAGGTGTTCGGTGGGCAGGCGAACCGCGCGCTGGAACCAGCGGCCCCACTTCTCCTCGCCGACCGAGTAGGCGTACTCGATCCACACCTCCTCGCCCGGGTAGAGCGGGAAGCGGCCGTGCTCGTTCTCGAAGAGCAGCCATATCTCCTTGAACGCGTCGCGGTCGTGCTTGGCCTGCCAGCGCATCGCCTCCCCGCGGCAGGTCGCGGTGAGCGCGAGTTCGTCCCAGGTCAGCGGGTGTTTGCGGTAGTGGGCGTTGGAGCGTTCGGGCTCGCCGGGGTAGCGGTCGACGCTGATGCGGATCAGGTAGCGGGTGATCGGCTCGCTGCCGGTGTTCCGCAACAGGCGGCGCATCGTGAGCCGGTAGTGGGTGCCGTCGTAGTCCAGGCGGGCTCCGTCGTGGGCCACGACGATCGCCGAGCCCGTCGCGTACGGCTGCTCGGGCCGGCGCGGCGCCGGTGGGGTTGGGGACGGTGCCGCGCGGGACTTGGCGGCCTCGTACTCCAGCCAGCGCCTCCAGATGGCCTTGCCCGCGTTGAGGATCTCCTCGGCGCGGCGGCCGAAGTCCTCGGTCGGCTTGTGCCGACCGGACTCCATGTGGCTCACGTACGACGGGTCGAAGCCCATCTGACGGGCCAGCTCCCGCTTGGGCAGCCCCCGGACCTCACGCCAGTAGGAGACTTCCGCCGCGAACGCCTCTGCGGCCTGCTCGACCGTCGGGGCATCGCCTCGCGCGTCCATCAGTGCCCCCGCCCTGGCTGCTGGATGAGATGAATGAACCGTGAGTGATCTGGATTCATCATTCTGTCACGGTCGCGATCGCCAGTTTCCTTCTTTTGCCAGCCCGGGTCGACCCCCGGGCCCAGAGAGGGAGGGCCCAAGCGATGCGCCTGCTGTACCTGCTCAACGTCTCCAACTCCAGTCAGCTGACCGCCGACTCCGGCTACACCTTCGCGGACATGCTGACCCCGGCCCTGGCCGATGCCGGGGTCGAGGTCACCGTGGCCTCGCCGGTCCCGGTCGGCGACGAGCGCGTGCAGTTCGTGCGGACCGCCTCGCCGTCGACCAAGTACCGGGCCCGCTTCAACCCCGGCGTGGGCGCTCTGGTGCGGCTGTTTCGCCGCCACCGGCCCGAAGTGGTGGTGGCCAACCAGATCGAGGCCGCTCCAGCCATCCGGGCGGCGCTTCTGGAAGCCCGGGTGGACGCGTTGATCGCCGGCTACTGCCACTACCTGCCCTTCTCTTTCACCGACACCGGCCAGCTGGAGCTGGACCCCGCGATGGACGACGGCGGGCTTGGTCGCAGCGTGCTCCTGGCTTTCTCCGCCGGCCTCGCGGCCTGCGACCGCGTCCTGGTCCACTCCGGTACGGCCGCCTCGTGGACCGCGGCCGTCGCTACCCGCACAGGTGTCGAACTCGCCGAGAAGCTGCACGTGGTCCCTGCCCCCAGGGACGTGCGCCTGGTGCGCGAGCCGGCCGACTTCACCGCCCCCGTGGGCGCCGCTGTCGGCATCTACAACCACCGCCTGTACGCCCACTACGGCACCGCCCGTTTCACTCAGCTCGCCCGCCACCTCGTCGCCAAGGCCCCAGTACGGGTCACCGTGATGGACCTGTTCGGCACCCGCAGTGCCGAGCGCGTCCGCCTGGACCCCAGCCCCGAGCGGCACCTGGAGGAACTCGCTGCCGTGGACGGCGTCGACATCGCCTCCGACCGCGGTGACCGCATCCGCTACCGCAACCTGCTCGCCGGAGCCCACTTCGGTATCGCGCCCTTCCGGCCCGGCTGCCCCTGGTCCATGTCGGTGATCGACTGCCAGGCGATGGGCCTGCCCGTGATCGGCCCACGCACCGGCTGGCTGGCCGAGCACCTCGACCCCGAGCTGCTCTTCGACGACGACGACCAGGCCGTCCGGATCGCCGAGCGCCTCGCCACCGACCCCGAGTTCTACCTGCTGCAGGCCGAGCGTGCGTACGTCTCCACCACCGACCTCACGCCCGACGCGGTCGCCGCCCGCTACCTGGAGGCGATCAAGTGACCGGCTTCGACGCGGTACAGCTCTCCTACGACGAGCCGCTGGCCGACTCCCTGCACACCCGCCTGGCCCGAGTACTGGGCGGCAGCGTCAAGCGCCTGCACGGGGTGCGCGGGATGCGCCGCGCCTACCGTCTCACCGCCGAGCTGGTCGACACCGACCAGTTCTTCCTCGCCGACGGCGACTTCGCGATCGACCCCGAGTTCCTCACCAGCTCGGTGGAGCCGCTGGCCGCGGGGGTGTCGATGCGGGTCTGGCGGGCCGTGAACCCGGTCAACGGCCTGACCTACGGCTACGGCGGACTCAAGCTCATCCGCACCAGCGCGCTGCGGGAGATGGGCCAAGCCGTCGACGTGCTCGCCGCGCTGCCCGGCCGGGTCGAGTTCAGCCGACACACGGCCGGGATCACGCTCTTCAACCAGACCCCGTTCCACGCCTGGAAGGCGGGTTTCCGCGAGTGCGCGATGCTCGCGCGCGGCAGTGAGTACGGCATGACCGATGCCTCCGCCCAGGAGCGCATCGACGCCTGGAAGGCCGGCAAGAACGGCGACTTCGCCGACTACGCGTCCGCTGGCGCCCGCGACGGGATCGAGTTCGCCCATGCCGCGGCCCGCGACCCCGAGCGCTTCGAGGCGCTCAACGACCCGTCGTGGCTGCACCGGCACTTCATCACGCTGCACGGCGAACAGGCGGTCGCCGGATGAGCAACCGCCCCGGCCCGCTGGTCCTGATCGAGCCGAACGCCCATCGAGGCGGCGGGCACCACCAGCGCACACTGGCCGCGCTTGCCGCCGCTCGCCCGGGTGCCGTGGTCATCACCCCGGAGGGGATCGCCGACGGGCCCGGTGCGCTGTTGCGATCCGGGGCCTGCATCACAGCTGGACCGGTGGGTACGGCGGCGAAGGCCCTGATGGCCGGAGCCCGCGCGGCGGAACGCGTTTCAACCACTGGCAAGCGGGCCTTCCGCTCACGGCGCTGGCCGTTGCCGCTCCGCCGGCTGCCGCACCAGGTCACTCTGATCGCCCGCTGCCTGACCGAAGCCGGATGCCTTCGTACCGCCCGCCGCCTCGCCCCTCAGCCAGCGGCCGTGGTGATCCTCAGCGCGAGCGAGGCCCTGCACAGCGCTGCAGCCCTGCTCGGCGGTACCCCACACCTGCGGTTCCTCCACGAGCTGGTCACCACCGAAGACTCGCCGGTCCGTCTGCTGGGTCGGCTCGCCCGGCGGAGCGAGAAGCACGTGGTCGCCCTCTATCCGACCACCGCCGTCCGCGACCGGCTCTCCCCGGTCTTCCCCCACCTCCCGGGCCGGGTGCGGGCGTTCGCGGTCGACGACGGTCGGCCCCTCACCGCCGCCGAGCGCGACGGTGCCCGCGCCGCCTTCACCATCCCCGCCTCGGCGACGGCGGTCTGCCTGATCGGCGGCTGGTGGCCCTACAAGGACATCGCCACCATCGATGCCGCCCTGGCCCGCCTCACCAAGCCGCTACACGTCCTGGTCTGCGGCACTCCGCTGGACGACGCGGTACTCGCACGCTGGAACCGCCTGCCCCGTGTCCGGGTCCACACCGTGCCCGGCCCGGTCGGCGAGGACGTCCTCCGGTTGGTCTATGCCGCTGCCGATGCCGCCGTGGTGGCCCGGTTTCCCGGCACCGGTAAGGAGTCCGGCCTGGTCATGGACGCCGCCCGGCTCGATGTCCCGCTGATCGTCTCCGACCACGACCCGGACCTGACCGAGCGGCTGGTCGGGCAGCCCTGGGCCCAGGTGTTCCCGGCCGGCGACGCGGGTGCCCTGGCCGCCGTGCTGGACGCTCTGGCGGACGGGCCGCCGGAGCGGCCGGGGTCGAAGGCGCCCACGGCGCTGGACATGCTGCCGGCAGCCGAACAGGCCGCCTATCTCATCGACACCTACACCGACCTGATCAAGGAGTACCGATGACGCCCGTCACCCCCGCGCTGGTCGCCGTGATCGGCCCGGTCGAACCGGCCCTGCTGACCGCCTGGACCGCCCACTACCGCCGGCTCGGCATCGAGCGCTTCCACCTCGCCTTCCACTTCGCCGAGCACGTCCCCGACGCTTGGCGTCGCCAGCTGCTGGGCACCGCCCGGGAACTCGACCTGCCCACCGGCCAGGTCAGTACCGGGCCGTGGCACGAGCACACCAACACCGAACTGCGCGACGCTCTGCGTCAGCAGGCCGGCCCCGGCTGGCACCTGCTCGCCGACTCGGACGAGTTCCACGCCTACCCGGCTTCGCTCGGCGAGGTTACGACGGCGGCCGAGGAGAGCGGCCGGGCGGTGGTCGGCGGGCTGATGCTCGACCGGGTCACCTCCGACGGCCGGCTCGCCCTCTGGCGCCCCGAGATCGGGCTCGACCGCGCCTTTCCGCTCGGCGGCCACCTCACCCACCACCTCCTGCGCGGAGACCCCCGCAAGATCGTCCTTGCCCTCTCGGACGTCGCCGTCGCCTCCGGCAACCACCGAGCCCCCGGCCGCAAGCCCGACCCCCACGCACTCGCGTGCGTCCATCACTTCAAGTGGCGCTCCGGCGTCCTGGGCGACCTGCGGCGCCGTGTCGAGAGCTTCACCTCCGGAGCTTGGACCGAGGAGAGCCCCGCCGTCCGCAGCGAGGCATCGTGCCTCCTGCGGCACGTCGACCGTCACCACGGGCGCATCGACGTCTCCGACCCCCGCCTCGGCTTCCGCCACGTCACCCTCGACCGGTTGCCCGACGGCTGGGCCGCCGAAGCCGCCCGGATCGCCACCACCTGGCGCCCGCCCCGTCAGGACCGGCCCGGCTCCACGATCTCCTCGCCCTCTCCGTGAGGAGCCTCGAAGCGAGCGAAGAAGTCGTCCAGCGCCTCCGGCGTCACAATCAGCGCGTTCGCGTCCCCCCGCTGGTTGCGCTCGGCCAGCCTGCGAAGCAGCTCGTCGCGTTCCACAGGGAAGTACAGCAGCCGCCACCGCCCGCCGGCCGACTCCACCAGCTCCTTGATCGCGTCACGGTCCTTGCGCGTCCACAGCCCCTGGTCCCACACCACGTCCCGGCCCGCGGCGATCCGCTCGGCCAGCCGATCGTGCAGCTCGGCGATGACCGGGGCCTCCTTCTCGAAGTAGGTGTCCTCCGGGTAGTCGACGCCGTACCGGCCGTGCCGCTCGTGGACGACCTCGTCCACCGACAGCCGCACCGCCCCGCGCGGCTCCAGCTCTCGTTGGGCAAAGGTGGTCTTCCCCGAGCCTGTGAGCCCCACCAGCAGGTACACGACGGGACCGCTCTCGTTCACTGCCAACTCTCCTCACCACCAAAGGCGTTCACGGGCCAGTCTGCCACCGCGGGTCCGCTCGCGAGCCCGATTGACCTGCCACCGCCCGAAGGAGCCGCTCCGTGTCCGCCTCCCTCCTCGCCCGCGTCCTGCGGGCCTACGTCCGCCACGCACCGACAACTGTGGGCAAGGCACAGCTCGTCGGCCGCTTCCTCGACGAGCACCTGCGAACCCACCCGGTCCACGCCACCATCCGGCTTCTCTCCGGCGACCTGGTGACCGTCGCCACCAGCGACGTCATCCAGCGCTACCAGTACCTCTTCGGCGAGTGGGAGCCGAACCTGAGCGCCTTCCTGCGCGACCGCCTCCGGCCCGGAGACACCTTCATCGATGTCGGAGCCCACCGCGGCGCCTTCAGCCTCCTGGCCTCCGACGCCGTCGGCCCCCACGGTTGCGTCGTCGCCATCGAACCCTCCCCTCGGTTCCACGACGACCTGACCGCAGCCGCCACCGCCAACCACCGCACCAACATCCGGGCCGTTTGCTCCGCCGCCTCCGATGGTCACGGCACACTGACCCTGTACCTGGAGGACCCCGCGAACCTCGGCCACACCACCGCCGTGCGTCCCCGTCACGTTCACATGGCGTTCCAGGCAACTACCGCGCCCCTGGCCGAGCTGGTCAGCCGGACCGAACTCGCCGGCGCCCGCATCATCAAGATCGACGTCGAAGGCGCCGAGGCAGCTGCGATCCGGGGACTGATTCCCGCCCTCCCGCATCTGCGCGAGGACGTGGAACTCGTCGTGGAAGTCACCCCGGGACTCCTGTCGAAGCAGGGTGAGAGCGCCGCCGGCATCATCGATGCCCTGGGCGGGCACGGCTTTCACGCGTACACGCTCACCAACGACTACGACGCGGCCACCTACCCGCAGGCCATGCGTCGACCGCAGCCGCCCGTCCGGTGTGCCGAGACCCCGAAGCGCATGACCGACCTGGTCTTCTCCCGCACCGATGCCGACCGCCTCGCGCTCGGGCGCTGACCAGTGCCCGAGCGTTCCCCTGACATCCTCCGGCACGCTGACAAGGAGTGGATACCCGTGACGAACACCAGCGTGATGAACAGTCGCAACGCGGTGTGCGTGATCGTCCACGACAAGGACAACGACACGATCGCCGCCGTGCTCTACGGAGCCCGGAACTGGTCCCCGCAGCCGTCCTGGACCGTCCCTGGTGGCAAGGCCGAGCCCGGCGAGGCCCTCGACGAGGCCGCGGCCCGAGAACTCAAGGAGGAGACCGGCCTGCTCGTCGACCCGGCCGACCTCATCCTCGTCCACGTCGTCCACGTCGCGCAGGGCTGGGACCAGGCCGGGCACTTCGTCCTCTTCGTCTTCGCCACCGACAGGTGGACCGGCGAACTGACCAACACCGAGCCGGACAAGCACCTGGCCGCCCAGTGGGTCGCCGCGAACCGTCTTCCCGAGCCCGCCTTCCCGACCGCCACGCAGTCCCTGGCCGCCTACTGGGACGGAGGCCCCGCCTTCTCCCGCTTCGGCTGGCAGGCCGCCACGGAGTGACAGGCGGGCACAGGGGCAGTTGCCGCGAACCAGGGATTCCAGCACCGTTCGAGTTGGTCGTGGCCTCGGTTGCACTCGGTAGGCCGGGCGTTCATTTTGTGAACATGGCCACCGTTCAGTGAGTGAACAGCGCGCCTGTTCACTCAGTGAACAGGCGACGGGCTGGCGGTCGTGCTGGTTCGTGCTAGTCCGAAGCAGTGCCGTTCATTTGATGAGCATGGCCACCGTTCACGGGCTGGTCAGCATGCCTGTTCACTCGGCGAACAGCGCCATCATGTCGGGGTGCGAGCCCGTTGGAGGTCAGCTCGGCGCTGTTTTTCTCGGAAAATCCGAGGGGCTCTTCCCGGAAAACCGGGGCGGATTTTCCGGGAAAAGCCTCGCGCCCGGCGGCGGGTTAGTGCCTTCCGGTGTGTTCAGCGGGTGTGGCGGGGCGCTGCTCCGGCGGGTGCGGTGGGTGGTGGTGGAGTCGCGCCGGTGACCGTGGGGCGTGAGGCGAGCGTGGCTGTGGCGGGCGAGCGCAGGCGGGCGGCTTCGGCGGCGGGGTTGGGTGCGGGGTTGCGGCTGGTGTGCTGGATGCGGCCGAGGAGGACCTTGGCGGGGAGTCGGGCGGTGGTGAGTTCGCGACGTGCGGCGGCTTCGGCGATCAGCTCCATCGGTTGGTGTCCGAGAGCCTTGGCGTCGGCCAGGGCGGTGGCGAGGGCGGGCCAGTTGGGGTCGGCGAGGATCCGGGTGGCGTGGTCGGGGACGGCGGCGTGGACGTCGCCGGCGAGGGTGTTGGTGATTTCCGTGGGCGGCTGGCGGTGGGTGAGGGCGGCGTGGTGGTCGGCGGCGGCTTGGTCGTAGGCGGCTTCGAGGTGGCGAACGGTGGTCTGGGCGGCTTGGGCCTGCTGGGCGTGGCCATGGGAGCGGTGCCAGCGTTCGGCGAGGATCGCCGCCCAGGCGAGGGCCGCGATCATGACGGCCAGGGTGCCGCCATCGGGTCCGTCGCCTGCGCGGATGATGTCGCGGACGGCTTGGCGCAGGTCGGCGGCGGCCTGGTGATCGGCGCGGACCTGGGAGCGCTGGGCGCGGGCGAACGCCCGGTTGGCGGCTCGGAGTTCTGCGCGGAGTTCGGCGGGTGCCTGCTGGGCGGTGGCGTTAATGATGTCGCCGAGTGCGGTGATTTGCGCCTGTGCGAGGGCTCCGTCTCCGCTGCCGGTGGTGTCCTCGGCGAGGTGGGCGTGGAGGGTGTCGAGGGCGTCGGTGGTGCGCTGCCAGCTGGTGGTGGGCCGGTTGCGCCGGGCGGTGGGGTGCTCCTCGGGGGTGCTGGTGGCGAGGCGGGCCTGGAGCTTGGGCAGGGAGAGGTCGGGGGCGAGCTTTCCGCCGGGGATGTAGATCTGCTCGCCCTTGGCGTTGGCGTCGCCGGGCCGGCCGACGGCATAGCCCTGGAGATCGCCGGAGGGGAGGCGTCGGATCTTGACCTCGACACCGCCGGCCTGGAGGTAGGCGAGCAGTTCCTCGACGTTGCTGGCGTGGGGGATGGCGTCCCGGATGCGGTCCCGGAGCCAGTCGCGGCTGGTCTGCTGCCAGCCGAGGCGTTCGGCCTTGTGCATCTCGGCCTGGGTGGGGCGGCGCTCGCCGGTGCGGTCGCCGGGCTGGACCTGGTGGAGGCCGAGTTCTTTCTCGATGGCGCGGGCTTCGGCCTGGGCTCGCTTGCCGGAGCCGTGGAGTTTGGGGCGGCGGCCGTCCTCGCGGACGGTGGTGGCGAGGATGTGGATGTGGTCGTCGGCGTGGCGGACGGCGATCCACCGGCAGCCGTGCGGGTCACCGTCAGGGGCGATGCCGGCGGCGTGGACGATGCGGCGGGCGATCTCTCCCCACTCGGCGTCGGAGAGGTAGCGGTCACCGGGGGCTGCGCGGACGGGGCAGTGCCAGACGTGGTCGGTGACCTTCTTGCCGAAGCCGCTGTTGCGCAGGTTGACCGGCTCGTCGAGGATTTGGCCGAGCCGGGTGAGGGTGGCCTCGGGGTCGCGGCCGGGGTCGCGCAGGCCGAGCGGGCTGAAGGAAGCGACGATGTGCGGGTCGGTGTGCTCGTCATGGCGGCCGGGGCCGTAGAGGTAGGCGAGCAGACCGCGGGTGTTGGCGCCGGGGTCCTTGATGGAGGGGATCACGCTGCCTGGCCTCCTTCGTAGGTCGTGGTGGGGGCGAGGAGGGCTTCGGCGATGTCCAGGAGCAGGCTCTCCAGGCGGATCAGCCGCTCGCGGCTGTCGGGCACGAGACGGTCGTCGCGGTGGAGCACGTGGACCATCTGGTTAATGTTGTTGCCGACGGCGTTGATCTCTCGCAGGAGTTCGGCCCGGAACTCCTGGAGGGCGAGGCGGTCGGTGTACAGGGGCAGGTCGACGGTGAACTCGCCCCGGATGAACGCCAGCGTGAGGTCCGCGAGGTATCCGGAGACGGTGTTGCCGTATCCGTGGCGGCCGGCGGCGTCCAGCAGCTCGGCGTACTCGGGTTCGGTGAAGCCGACCGGACCGACCCGCTTCTTGCGGCGCTTCCCGTTGAACTTCCGGATCTTCCCCTGCGGCATCGGCTGGGCGTCTTCGGGAGCGTTGAGCTTCGGGATGTCGAGGGCGGCGGTGTTCGCGTGCAGGAACGTGTCGCGGGCGGCGCGCACGTTCTCGTCGTCGACGGCTGCGGGTGTCTCGGTGCTCGGCTGGTCGGCACGGACACGGGCGACGACGTCGAGCTGAAGGGCGTTGAGCTGGTCCGGGCCGAGGGCCTTTGCCTGGTCCGGCGCGCCCTCGCGCCGGGCCTCATCCGCCACCCCTGGGGCGGATGACCCCAGGCCCGCGCGAAGTGTCGGAGACTGGGTACAACTGGCTCCGCCAGGAGCAGAGTTACCGAATGCGCGACGCCAGAGGCCGGTCAGCCTACCGCCCTTGATGCCCTGCTCGGGAACGGTGCGGGCGGGAGTGCGGTGCGACAGCGGGTCGGCCAAGGAGTCCTCCGGATTTCCTATCGGGGCGGGCGGGTGCAGCCACTGGGTGCGAGCGGCGCGGAGTGCTGGGCGGGGCGTGGACCCGGTTTTGCGGTGCCGGATATCCGGTGCAGAAGTCAGCGCTTCGGGACTTCCGGTGTCCGCGGCGGTGGCATGCGGGGTGCTGCCGCCGGTCACCGATCGCCGCGATGACGCGGCGGGGGCGTCAGGCGGCCGAGGGGCTCACCTGCGCGTCGGCCTGCTCGTCCTTGAAGCGTTGGGTCAGCTTCCCGAGGCGGTCGCTGGCGATCGGCATTCTGGCCTCGCGCAGGGCTGTCCTGATCACGGCCTGCGTGGGGCCGTGCTCTACGACTGCCGGGCGGACGATCTCGGCCAGCTCGTCCATCGATGCGGCGGGCCTGCGTCCTGTGCGCTTGCTCCCTACGACCGGTTCCCGATCGCCGGGCTGGACGTCGTCGTCGGGGGCGGCCTCCAGCCCGTGGTCGAGCGTGTCCTCGTCCGTTTCCGTTGGCGGAGCAGGCTCGGCTGCCGAAGGAGCCGCGGCAGGCTCGAGGTCTTCGGGGAGCGCGGTTTCGGCCGTGGCGGGCTGCGGTTCGGTGGCGACCGTGGTCACCGTGGTGTTGTGGGCGAGGAGGGTGCCGCCGAGGAAGGCGAGGGCGGGCCAGCCGGCGACCAGGATCCGCAGCCAGGTGGGGACGTGGGCGAGGTCGAGGAGCCCGGCGGTGGCGACGTTCGCCCCGAGGGAGGCAGTCAGCGCGATGGCGAACCATGTCCAGGCGGTGCCTGCCGGGCGTCCGGCGGCGCGCAGGGTCCGCATGCGGTGCCAGGCGGCGACCAGCAGCAGGTCCACCGAGACGGGGTAGGCCCAGGCCTTCCAGCCGTGCTGCCCGGCGGCTTCGGCGATGTCGTGGAGGTGGGCGAAGGACAGGGCGCCCGCGATGGCGGCCTGTACGAGGACGGCGTCCGGGCGGGTGAGGCGTATCGGCCTGGTGGCGGTCATGCGGAAGGTCGTCCTCGCGGGTCGAGTTGTGATGGGTTGCGCGATTGCCGGGGGCGTTTACGCGAACCCCCTTCTAAAGGGGGGCTCGCGCGAAAGCGCTCGGGTGCGTCAACGGCGTAAACGGTCGCGAAAACGCGTCTACCTGCGGTTTTTCCGGGGACCGTCCGGCGCGACAACGGGTTGTGTGACGGTTGCACCGGGGGAGGGGCGTGAACGCCCGCGAAAACGCTCTGCTCCCGGCGACGAGGCCGTTGCAGCGGAGGCTCGACGGCTGCCGGCATCGGCTGGGGACGTCTTGGAGGAGGCCGCCTTCGAGGTGCCAGTCGATGGCGAAAGCGGTACGACGGCCAGCGGGATGGCGGGCTGCTCGACGGCTGCCAGCGGGGCAGTGGTGTTGATGTGGCGGGCGGAGGTGAAGTAGCGGTCCTCCTTGCCGCCGCCGATACCGCCGGCGGAGCCCTTCTCCAGGGTGGCGAGTCCGGACTTGACCTGGGTGAGTAGGCGTCGGCGGGCCCGCGCGACGGCCGCCGGCTCGGGCTTCTTCTCCCCGGTCATAGCGGTGGCCAGCTGCTTGGCGGTCACGCCGTCCGGGTTCTTTCGGAGGAGTTCGGCGATGTCGATGGTCGCCTCGACGGTGCTGGTGCCCGCCTCGTGGTCGTGTGCGACGGTGAGCGGGCCGATCTCACCGGTGACGGTCTTGAGGTGGTGGAGGGTGACGACGGCGTCGCCAGCCTCGCCGGCGATGAACAGGACGCTTCCCGCGCCGGAGGTCAGCCAGGTGGAGCCGTACACGCGGTCGAGGGTGGGGCGCTGGCCGCGCGGGGCGTCGGCGGAGGCCTTGCGCTGGTGGTGCAGCTCCATGACCTGGATGCCCTCGCGCAGGGCGCGGTTGCGCGCGCTGTTGTAGGCGATGGCCAGGCTGTCGTCGACGAGCGTGCTGACGGCGTCCTTGAGGCTGTCGATGACGATGGTGTCGGCGCCGTGCGCGGTGGCCAGTTCGGCGAGGAGGCCGGGCTCCTTGTCGAGGCTGCTCGGTAGCGGGCCCTCCCAGATGAGGAGCCGCTCGCGGACCAGCTTCTCGTGCTCGGGCCTGATAAGCCGGGCCATGGCACGGGCGATCTGCTGGGGCCGGTCCATGGCCAGGTACAGGACCCGCGCGCTCTCGGCCACGGGCATGCCGAGCGCGGAGTCGCCCAGCCCGATCCGGGCGAAGATCACCTGATGGGCGATGGTTGTCTTCCCGACGCCCGGAGGCCCGACGATCATCAGGCTCTCGCCGGCCGCCCAGGCGGTCTCCCCGCGGGTGCCCCACAGCGGCTCCTTGTCCGCCCCGGTCTTGGTAACGAAGTCCCAGCCGTCCACCATGAAGCGCGACAGACGGCTGCTGCCGGAGGCCAGCGCACGCTCACGGCCCTCGCGGACCTCGGACTCGAGGGCGCTGCGGATCTCGTCCGGCTCGGCGCCCGGCGCCGAGGCCCGCTGAACGGTGCGGATACCGGTCACCTGCAGCGAACGCAGCTCCGCCTTGCGTCGGATGATGGCCGCGAAGTACTCGGCGTTGTCCGTCGCCGGCGGGGCGGCGGCGGCCAGCCCGAACAGGTACGGCCTGCCTCCGACCCGGTCAAGGTCTCCCGTGTCACTCAGGTGGTCGGCGACAGCAACGGTCGAGGTCGGTGCGCTGCTGGCGGTGAGGTCGAGGACGGCCCGCCAGATGGTCTCGTGGGCGGGGCGGTAGAAGTCGTCGGCGTCCAGGACGTTGCGGACAGCGACCACTGCCGGCTTGCCGATCGCCATGCAGGCACCCAGAACAGCCTGCTCGGCATCGAGATCGTTCGGCGGCTCGCCAGCCACCGGAAACACTGCGTGGGCATCGTGGACGTGTGCACCGTCGGCGTCGGGACTCGACGGTCCGCGCGCCGGGCCCGTAGGCTGGGACATGGATTCCCTCCCGCCGTGCATCAGGCCCTGGCAGGCCGCACAGCGGTTGATCGTCTTGATGGGTGGTCATACAAGGGAGCCTTCACGGCCCTCGGTGCGCTAACACCGGGGGCCGCCCGCGTTTCCGGACCCGCGCACTGACGTCGTGCTGGCTCGCGTCCATCAACGTCCGCAGAGTAAACACACACCACTTGCGTCATGTCAAGGCAGTGATTGTGTTGCCATCACACAGCATGCGTGTTGCTCCTTGACGCACTCTGTGCTGAGTCGCTACCTTGTGCCCATGACGAACCCCAAGGACTGGCAGGCCGGCGTGACCGGTCGTGTCGCCGAGGCGGTCCGGCGGTTCCGTGAGGAACGGGGGATGAGCGCACAGGATGTCGCCGCGGCCTGCGCGAAGCTGGGCTACCCGATCGCGCGGAGCATCATCGCCAACCTGGAGAACGGTCGGCGCTCCGGCATCGACGTGGCCGAGGTCCTGGTCCTCGCACAGGTCCTCGACGTCCCCCCGGTTGCTCTCCTGGTTCCCGTGGGCGAGACCGGAGAGATCGAGATCCTCCCCGGCCGGATGTACTCCACCGGCGAAGCACTCCAGTGGATCTGCGGAGAACTGCCGCTCGACTACGAGCCCACCAGCGACACGGAGAAGCGGTTCGACGAGATCCGCCAGCACCACCAGATGCTCTACGGCCTCCAGAAGGCGATCGGCCGAGTGGCGGAGTACCGCCGCGGCGCGGCCATGAGCCGTGACATGGCGACTCGCGAGGCCAACGCCAAGTGGGTCGCCATGTCTGACGAGATGATCAGCGACGCATCGCTCGCGCTCCAGGACTTCAGGGCGGAGATGCGCGCCAAGGGCATCACCCCGCCGACCCTGCCGCCGAGCCTCTCCTACATCGACTTCGTCGAGACCGAGGACGAGTGGGTGCACGTCTCCGAGGCGCCTTCCGACGCGCCCGGCGTCCGGCCTCCCACGGACGAGGAACTCCAGGACCCGGAGAGCGTGTACAACCGCCCCTTGAAGGGGTTCCGCGAGGAGTAGCCCCGAAGTAGCTTCCTGCCCGACCCGACTCCCTGAGCACGCGGCACGCGTGACGGCCCGCCAGACCCGTCCGCGTCTCGCTCCTGGTGTTAGCGCGCCAGAGCGAGGACATCCCGCAGCCATGACCACCCATCACACGATCAGGCCGCTCCGGGTGCCAGCCCTGTGCGGCCGAAGAGGAGTCCCATGCCTCAGCCTGCCCTCTCCCTTGCCCGCCTCTCGGACGCACTCGGCCTGACCGAGCAGAACCTGCTCACCCTCGTCGCGAGCTGCGACACGGCTCCGGACCCGACCCTGGTTGCCCTCACCGTTGAGGAGGCCGCGCGCCGCCTCGGTGTCGGCCGCACCACGATGTACGGCCTCGTGTCCTCGGGCGAAGTGCCGTCCGTGATGATCGGCCGCTTGCGCCGCATCCCTGCCCAGGCGCTCAGCGACTACATCGCCGACCGTGTCGGCGCCACCGTCGCGCTTGTGGCCTGAGGCGGACTTCATGGCCAAGACCCGCAAGCCCAACGGCGATTCGACCATCTATCAGGCCAAGGACGGACGGTGGCACGGCTACGTCACCGTCGGTGTGAAGGACAACGGCACCCCCGACCGCCGACACGTCACCCGCAAGACCCGTCCGGAGATCACCAAGGCCGTCCGCGACCTGGAGGCCAAGCGTGACAAGGGCAAGGTGCCCAAGGCCGGCCAGCGCTGGACCGTCGAGAGCTGGCTCGTCCACTGGGTCGAGAACATCGCCGCCCTCACCGTGGGCGAGAACACCATCGACGGCTACCGCGTCGCCGTCTACCACCACCTCATACCGGGCCTCGGCGCCCACCGCCTGGAGAAGCTCGAGCCTGAGCACCTCGAACGCCTCTACGCGAAGATGCAGAAGGCCGGCAGCTCGGCGGGGACCGCTCACCAGGTCCACCGCACGGTCCGCGTGGCGCTGAACGAGGCGGTCCGCCGCAAGGCCATCACCGAGAACCCGGCGACGATCGCCAAGGCCCCGGTGCTGGACGAGACGGAGGTCGAGCCGTACTCGGTCGAGGAGGTCCAGCGGCTCCTGCTCGAAGCGGCCAAGGTCCGCAACACCGCCCGCTGGGTCATCGCCCTCGCGCTGGGTCTCCGCCAGGGCGAGGTGCTCGGACTGCAGTGGGAGGACGTCGACTTCGAGGCCGGCGTCATCCTGGTGCGGCGTGGACGACTGCGGCCCCGCTACAAGCACGGCTGCGGCGACCGCTGCGGGCGCAAGCCCGGTTACTGCCCGACAAAGATCAACACGCGGCGGGAGACCAAGTCCACCAAGTCGAAGGCCGGCAAGCGACCCATCGGCGTGCCCCAGGAGCTGATGAAGCTCCTGGCCCAGCATAAGGAGACGCAGGACCGCGAGCGCCTGCGCGCCCGCGACCTGTGGGTGGAGAAGGGGTACGTCTTCACCTCGGAGGTCGGCGAACCGCTCAACCCCAACACCGACTACCACCGGTGGAAGGACCTGCTGAAGGCAGCCGAGGTCCGCGACGCCCGCCTCCACGACGCCCGGCACACCGCCGCCACCGTACTGCTGATCCTCGGCGTCCCCGACGCCGTGGTCGACGCCATCATGGGCTGGGAGCCCGGCAAGTCCGCCCGGATGCGACGGCGCTACCAGCACATGACCAGTCCTGTGCTCCGGCAGACTGCCGACAAGATCGGCGGCTTGCTCTGGCCTGCGGGCGGTCCGACGGGCAACAGCGAGACGACCGATGCTGGCCCGGCCCAGGCCGAGCCCTCTTCGGCGCAGCCGAGCGCCGATCCGGTCTCGGACCAGCCGATGGTCTTCGTCGCTAACTTTGGTCGGCAGCTCGTGCCATTCTGGGACCAAGAGCACGCCCTGGCCCTGGTCGATCGGTGGAACGCCGAGCGTCCCGGCCGCTCAGCGGAGGTCGAGGCCTGGGATCAGGCGAAGTGGGACAACGAGGGGCCGGGCGGACACCGGGCGGTCCGGGACCGCTGTGCCGACCCGAAGGTCATCTTCCACGCTTACGCTGTGCTCCGCCCTGGAGGTGAGCGGGTAGATCTGGCCGTGCCCGAGCAGTGGTCGGTCGCTGCATGGGACTTCGAGCCAGACCTCTACACTGATCGGTCCGCGTCCTGGCGAACGGCCCGCCGGCCCGGCCCTGAACAGCTTGTCGAGGCCCAGGTCCGGGGCACGGATAAGGCCGCGGTCGCAGCGGCCTTCGTGGAGGCGCTGAAGCAGGCTGTCGATCGAGCCCAAAACCCTGGTAAGTACGGTGACAGTTCCGACTGGTAGAACTCGCTCTGGCCTTCGGTGGAGACTTGAACTGCGTCCCCGGACCATCAGCTCGGCGGTCCGGGGCCACAGCGTTTGCCTCGGTGGCGAGCAGTTCTGGGAGTACGAGGGCGTCAGAAGGGTCTATGAGACGGAGCGGGCTGTGATCTCGGGCTGCAACGTCGGGGAGCCGGATGCTGGATTTCGACTGGCCGGACGAGACGGGCCCGAGCAGACCATCCAGGCCATCGCCGTACCTCCTGACGGCACCCGTTAAACGGTGTGTCGGCTGACCGGTAGTCGCGAGACTCCCGGCCAGCCGGATGCGAAGCTCAACAGCAAGTCTCGACAGCCCACTTGTAATCGTTCAGCACGTCGCTGATGGTGCGGTCCACCAGAGCGACGGTCTCCGTCCATCCGCCTTGCGGCATGTCGTCGCTAGTTGCCCCGTACGGCAGGTCCAGCTGTGTCCAGCGCTCAAGTACAAGGTCTTCGGCTTTGGCGGCGAGGTGACCGTCCAAGAGCACCTGTTCCACGAGGAGCCATCCATTGCGTTCGTGGGATCGCAAGCGATCGGTCCCTTCATTGCAGATCCCGATCTTCGCTGCGGCCAGGGCGGGATTCACGACGACGTACACGTATCCCGGCCTGCCAGGCTGGAAGCCGTGCTGGGCGCAATGGATGCAAGGCGCGCGGCGCTTCTGGATCACCTTGTCCAGAGTCGGGCTGACTTCCTTGCCGCAGGTGATGTGCCTCGCCCGCCACGGTGCCTTGACGCCCCCGGGGAAAGGGGCGATCGGTTCCAGTCCGGCGGCTTCCATGATCTTCCGCGCCGTTTCGGGGTCGGTGGCTCGCTTCGCGCAGTAGCGGCACTTGCTCTTGGTCTTCCGTGCATTCGTGAGCGACGGGTCGACGATCAACCGGCAGGTGAGGCAGCGGCTACGCCATTTCTCGTTCGCGCTCGGATATGGGATGAGCGGTTCGAGGCCGAAGGCCAGCATCTCGGCGCGTGCAGCGGCAGGGGCGAGGGGCGCGGTACCCGAGCAGTGGGTGCAAGCGCAGTTGCCGTTGTAGACGACGCTGCTGTACCAGACGTCGATCTCCCCACCGCAACGGTTGCACCGGCACCGCCACTTCTCCTGTGTGCCGGGGAATGGTCCCAGCGGCTCGACGTCCGCCTTGCGAATGTTCGCTACCGCGGTTTCCGGCTTCACGCGGCGCTTGGCCGCCGCCGCCCGTGAGCTCGCGATCTGCCCGCAGATGAAACACGGACCCTGCTTCCTGGTGATCACGCTCGTGTAGGACGACAGCGTGATGTGGCCGGCCCTGTGGCAGATTCCGGGCCACCGCTTGTCAGCTCCGGGATAGGGAGTCTGCGGCTCGGTGCCCGCGTCCCGCATCTGCTGCGCCCTGGCTATTGGGTCGATCCTGCTCAAGGGTCGTCCTTCTTCTGGTGCGTCGTTCCACAGCGGGCCCCGCCGTGATTTGTGCGGAGCAGACCTGGCAGCCGGTGCCGCGGCGGATGTTGGACAGGCGGGAATGACCTCAACCGACCCAGATTCCACCTGGTGAAATTCGGCGCGCGAGGCGTCGGCCGGCGGCGCTGACTGGGTGCGACCAGGACACGTTGGTGACCTGGCACCCGAAGTCGTCGGCAAGGACTCGTACGAGCTTGGCGCCAACGCCCTGTCGACGATAGGAGTTCGCCACCCAGATCAGGTCGATGAGCGGGCGCAGAGTGTCGTCCTCGTTGCCGTACTCTGATCCGTCAATCAGATCCCAGCGGATGTGCTGGCTGGTGTCGCGGGCGGCCAGGTAGCCGATGACGTGCTCGTTGGCCTTCAGTAGGTACGCTCGTACGTTGTCCGGGGTCTTCTTGGGCTCAGCAAGGTCGGACCACGAGTTGAAGTCGTAGTGGTTCTCCTTCTGCGGCATCCGCCCCACCTGGTGGGCCAGCTTCCGCCAAGCGATCGGCGATTCCGTTGTTACGACGGCCAAGTCGGCCCACCAATCCAGGTTCCTGGGTGCCCGGACGCCGAACGCCCATGCCCCATGGTGAGAGGTGTGCTTCTTGCTGCCGTCCCAGTCGCCCTGCAGGCTCATGCCGCAGGGACACTTGCCGCCGCTGGGGGCCTCCACGCTGCGAAATTGGACAGGAACGGCGCCGTAACTGAGATTCCGATCTCCGCCGCCCACCCAAGGCCGGACCGGCGCGCCGTCCTGCTCGATGTACCCGGTCCATTGGTCCACCCAGCCGGGGTGCTGCTCGGGAAATAGTTCCCGCTTTAGCTTCTCGACCGCAGGCAGCGTTGGGCGAACCCAGACACTGCCCGCGGTCGCTCGGCCATTGAGGCGTACTCCGTGCCGCTTGGCCCTGCCTCGCAGGAAGCGCAGAAAGATGCCAGGTGGTACGGAAAAGTCAACGCCGCGGACCAGCTCCCGTTCGCCAGGCGCAAGCCAGTCCTCGATGGGAAGTGCCAGTCGATCAGCGAGGACGTGAAGTCCGCTGTAGTCATGGTTGAGCTCAGCACTGCACAGCGCTTCCGTTGCCTCCCCGATGTGGGCAAAGGGAACAGGCAGACCGACCCAGCTTGGCCCGGCGCCGAACGAGAGCGGGCCCCGATACCCGTCGAACCGGATGCGGTCGAAAGACATGTGTTGCGCCCGAGTGACGGCCTCTGTGTAGGCGGTAGGAAGATCTCGGGAGTCTCCCCGCCGGGTCAAGGTATCGACGTACCCATCTCGGTCTAGTTCGACCAGGGCGTACCAACGGTGGGCCCGGACATTGATTCTCCGAGAACTGGGGGCGCGTCGATCGGGGTCGAGGTAGATCGTCCGCTCAGTCATACGCTCTGTTCCTCGTCAGGTACTCCCGCACTCAGCTGTTTATCGGGATGGTGCCTGCCGCGCTCGTCGGTGATCGTGGCGTGCGAAGCTGGCAGGACCTCGACGCGGAGCATGGGCCAGGGCGTGCCATTCTGACCTGAGCCATCGGTCAGGAGCATGTGGCGCACGAAGGCGCCCACCAGAAAGCTGCGCTCGGCGAGCTTGCCCAGGTAGCTCTGCAATGCCTTCTCGGCGTCGCGGTTCTCACGCACGCCGGTCAGATCGGATGCAATGTCGCAGTAGTCCTGGACCAGGCCCAGGAACTCCAAGATGAGGTCTTCATCCTCTTCGGGGAGACGGTCTGGCAGCGCGTACTCGGAGGCCATGCTCGGCTTGATCATGTTCCACAGCGGGTTTCCGCGTGTGATCAGCTTCAGCCTCCGGGGCTGAGGGAATGCCGGGTCGGGCACCAGCCTCAGCTGGCCTGGCGTGGCCTCGCCGAGCGAGCGCGTCCATGCGGCGTGCTCGGCCTTGATCTCGCGCAGGAGATCCACCGTGAAGTGACCTGGTTGGTCATCTACCTGCTTGTGATGCTTGCTGCACAGCAGGACCAGGTTCGTATGGTTGTCGATGGACGCGTCGTCGAGAGCACCAGCTCTCGGTCCCCCCTTCGAGCGGGCGACTATATGGGCCTCCTCGCCGAAGACCGAGGGGTCGTCCCAGTCAGTTCCGGGCGTCACCACCTGCACCCGGCAGATCGCGCACCTGCCGCCTGCTTCACCCCAGATGATCTTCCGGGTCTTCTCGGACACGGCCATGGACAGCACCCTGCCAGAGGATCGGTCCCCAGCGGGTGGGAATGCGATCGTTCGGCCAGAGAGCCTGCGGGCGCGGGCGTGCCTATTCGTCGTGGCCGTGAGCCTGTCGGTGGTGGCGGAAGTACTCCGCTCTCTCCGGGATGGCCGCTGGGCATCGCCGGCCCACGAGGCGTCCGGCTGCGGCGGCAACAGTACTTCCCTCGTCTGTGAGGCGGCTTCGGATGACGCCCTCGGAGTCAACGAAGATGTCGCCGAGCTCGAACATCTGGTCGCAGCCGAACGTGCAGGCCAGCATTCCGATGGCGAGATCGCGCCGTTCGTCCTCGCTTGCCTCGGCCCGGCGTTTGATATGCGCGGCGCGGAGGTAGGCCGCTGGATAGGTCTCCCCACACAGTGCGCATGGGGCAGCCGTGCGGTTGTTGAGCAGCCACTGGCGGAGCTGAGGTTGCTCCCGGCGGGCGCTACCCAGCCGAGCGGTATCGGTGGGCCCTTCCAACAGATGAGTCGGGAAGGTCAGCGACCACGGCTCGGCCGCCTCGGTTGAACTGCCAGCGCCCAATTCCGCGGGCAAGGTGAAGTGCAATGCTCTCGCGGAGGGGCAGACCTCCGGCGCAGGCTCCGGGAGCCAGTCGCGACCGCGCGAGATGAAGGCATGGGAGTCGCTGATCTGGTGGACGATCCGGACCAGGACCTGGGCGTCGTCCGCCGCGTCGGTACCGGGGGTGAACATTGCGAGGCCGTCGGTGCTGTCGCCGCAACGCCAGATCGCCTCAGTCATCTGTAGGTCGATCCACTGTGTTCCCAGCCAGTGTTCCCTGCGTCGCTTCTTGGACCCGGTTGACGTGAGTGCGAGCTCGGCTTCTAGAGCGAGCACTGGGTACTGGCCCCAGACGATGATGTACTCGCCCTCCACTGTCTTGGTCGCGAGCCGGGCAAGCTGCGGGAGGACCTGCGGAAGCGGCTGGGCGTCGGCTGGATGGTGGTGGGCTGGACAGGACCTGCCGGGTTCTGTGCGGATGAGGAAGTGCTCGTTGACCAGGTCGAACAGGGAGCACACCGCGATCTCAGAGAGTCGGCCGCAGCACGGGGTGGCGCGAACGGTCAGTACCAGCGGATGGCCAGTTTGGTAGGGCCTTCCCTTCGCCCGGATGAGGCGCCCGTTGAGTGCACGGTTCTCCGCCAGGCCTGCGCGGAATTTGCCGCGGGCGACCATCTCCTTGATGTCGAGGGCCGTCATCGTCCGCGCCATCTCGTCGTCTCGATCGACGTGGCGTTCGCCATGCTGTGACTCGGCCGGTTCGAGACCGGCCAGGGCATAGGCGGGTCGGTACGTGCAGCCGTGAACACCTGGGCTGGTCAGCCACGCGCTGGGTTGGCGCGCGTGTGGGATGCGCAGGCCGAGGGCGGGTAGATCGTCCGCCGGCAACAGGTGTGCTGGGCGATCGGCCTCCGAGTACCGCGGGAGGTCGAGGAGCGCGCGGTCGGCTGGTAGGTAGTGCGGAGCCACTGGGCAACCGTATCGGTCCGTGTGCGGCGGCAACTGCAACCAAAACTGCAACCACGACACGAAGAAGGCCCCGACCAGGAACCCGGTCGGGGCCTTCAACTGCCTTGCTAGGCAAAGGCGGAGGATACGAGATTCGAACTCGTGAGGGGTTGCCCCCAACACGCTTTCCAAGCGTGCGCCCTAGGCCTCTAGGCGAATCCTCCGAGGGAGAGCTTAGTACATGTTTTGGGGTGGTCGCGACCACGTATGTCGCAGGTCGGGGGAGGGGGTGGCCTGGGGATGCGGGGGTGGGGGTGGTGGTGGAGGGGTGGGGCCGGGATCCGGTACTGTGGGGGGCAGCCCCTCGTGTGGCGTCATCTCTCTGAACCCCCCCAGGGCCGGAAGGCAGCAAGGGTAGGAGGGCTCTGGCGGGTGCGCGAGGGGTCTTTGCGTTTCCGGGGCCGGGCCGGGGGAGGCCGCGTTTGTCGGTCCGTCCCGATATCGTCGGGGGTGTGTCCCTAGCCCTGTACCGCCGCTACCGCCCCGAGACCTTCGCGGAGGTCATCGGGCAGGAGCACGTGACCGCTCCGCTCCAGCAGGCCCTGCGCAACAACAGGGTCAACCACGCCTACCTCTTCAGCGGCCCGCGCGGCTGCGGCAAGACGACGAGCGCGCGCATCCTGGCCCGCTGTCTGAACTGCGAGCAGGGGCCGACGCCGACGCCGTGCGGCGAGTGCCAGTCGTGCCGGGACCTCGCCACGGGCGGGCCCGGGTCGATCGACGTGATCGAGATCGACGCGGCCTCGCACGGTGGTGTGGACGACGCGCGCGAGCTACGGGAGCGGGCGTTCTTCGCGCCGGTGCACAGCCGGTACAAGATCTTCATCCTGGACGAGGCGCACATGGTGACCTCGGCCGGCTTCAACGCGCTGCTGAAGGTGGTGGAGGAGCCGCCGGAGCACCTCAAGTTCATCTTCGCGACCACGGAGCCGGAGAAGGTGATCGGGACGATCCGGTCCCGGACGCACCACTACCCGTTCCGGCTGGTGCCGCCCGGCACGCTGCGCGACTACCTGGCGGAGGTGTGCGGCCGGGAGGGGATCCAGGTCGAGGACTCGGTGTTCCCGTTGGTGGTGCGCGCGGGGGCCGGGTCGGTGCGTGACTCGATGTCGGTGATGGACCAGCTGCTGGCCGGCGCGAGCGAGGGCGGCGTCACGTACCAGATGGCCACCGCGCTGCTCGGGTACACGGACTCGGCGCTGCTGGACGAGGTGGTGGACGCGTTCGCCGCGCACGACGGGGCGACGGTGTTCCAGGTGATCGACCGGGTGGTCGAGGGCGGGCACGATCCGCGGCGGTTCGTGACGGACCTGCTGGAGCGGCTGCGCGACCTGGTGATCCTCGCCACAGTGCCGGACGCGGGGGAGAAGGGGCTGATCGACGCCCCGGCGGACCGGGTCGCGGTGATGCAGGCGCAGGCGGACGCCTTCGGGGCGGCCGAGCTGAGCCGGGCGGCGGACCTCGTCAACACCGGGCTGACGGAGATGCGCGGCAACGCGGCGCCCCGGCTGCAGCTGGAGCTGATCTGTGCCCGGGTGATGCTGCCGGGCGCGTACAGCGACGAGCTGTCGCTGCAGGCGCGGTTGGACAAGCTGGAGCGCAGGGCCGCAGCCGGCGGGATGACCGGTGGAGTGGTCGGGGGGATGGCGGCGGCGGTCGCCCCGGCGGTCGCCCCGGCGGTCATGCCGGCGGTCGCACCGCCGGTGGTGATGCCGGAGGTGGCGCAGGCGGCGCAGGCGGCGCCGCAGCCGGTGGCTCAGGTGCAGCCGGCGGCGGCCCCCGCGCCGGCACCCGCCCCCGCGCAGCCGGCCGGGCCGGCGCCCGGGGCGTGGCCGATCAAGCGGAGCTTCCCGCCCGCCGGGGAGGCG